>DATAUW010000037.1 GCA_036268055.1 Verrucomicrobiia bacterium
TTGAAATTGGGAATGAGGATGTCGTTCCACACCGTCATGAACCCCCACATGAAAAACAGGATCGTCATGATCGCAAACGGGCCACGGTAGGTTTGGCCGTCGGATTTTTGGGTGCCGGAAGTAGATGATTGAGATGCGGGAATTGCCATAGTGGTTTCGTAGCTTAGACAGGAAATTTTGCTTTAGTCAAACCGTTCATGCCCGCCGGCGAGTTATGAAATACCGAGCCGCTGTTGCACCTGCTCCAACGGCACGCCTTTGGTTTCGACTACCATCGTTTTGACCCAGATGAGTTGCAGAACCATCATGAAGGCAAAAAAGCCAAAAATGAATCCGGCTCTTTCAGGCTTCACGTCTGCGCCAATCGTCTTCACCGCAATGGGAAAAGCCGTTGTCAGCAGCGCGGCGAAAATCCAATGCGTAAAACTGCCGAGCGATTGTCCCTGCGCGCGATGGCGATTCGGGAAAATTTCGGAGATCAAAACCCAGATCACCGCCCCTTGCCCGATTGCGTGCGAAGCTATAAAAGCAAAGATGCAAACCGGCACGATCACATAGTGCGCTGTGAAAAATGCCCATGCCACCAATCCAAGTGAAATAATGTAACCAAACGAACCGATGAAGAGAAGCGTGCGACGCCCCAGCCGGTCAATCAGCCACAATCCGGCGAAGGTAAAAACGAAATTCGTCACGCCGATGCCCAGGGATTGCAACAACGCCGCCTTCTCACCAAGACCGGTCATTTCAAATATGCGCGGCGCAAAGTAAAGGATCGCGTTGATGCCCGATAGCTGGTTGAAAAACGCGACGAGAAACGCCAGCATAATCGGCACGCGCAAACGCATTGTCCAAAAATGTCCCGACGAAACTTTTTCCGTTGAAGCGGAAATAATTTCATTCGCTTCCGCGTCAATTTCCGCCGCCGACGCATGCGGCTGGATGCGTTTAAGGACTTCAATGCCCGCTTTGCGATCGCCTTTGCGAGTCAGCAACCAGCGCGGACTTTCGGGAATGCCAAAACAAAACACCGTGTAAAGCAGCGACGGAAATGCAGCCACGCCAAGCATCCAGCGCCAGTCATTTGCGCTTGTTCCGGCCAGCAACCAGTTCGATCCGAAAGCGACGAGAATGCCGAAAACGATATTGAACTGAAACATTCCCGCCAATCGTCCGCGATGTTGCGGCGGCGAGATTTCGGAAATATAAAGCGGCGCGACCACCGTCGAGATGCCGATGCCCAACCCGCCAATCATGCGGGCCGCAATGAACAAATAAACTCCCGGCGCGAGCCCCGTGCCAATCGCAGAAATCAGGTAGAGAACGCCTATCCACAGCAACGTCGCGCGGCGTCCAAACCGGTCCGTCGGCCAGCCGCCAATCAAGGAACCCAGGACCGTTCCGTAAAGCGCTGAGCCCATGGCGATGCCGTGCATGCCGGCACTAAGCCCCCACAACGCCTGAATTTTTTGTTCCGCTCCCGAAATCACCACCGTGTCGAAGCCGAATAAAAATCCGGCGAGCGCGGATGTAAGCGCCCAAAAAAACAGACGCCCGTTCATCTCTTCGCCTGGTCCACGACTCGTGGTTCGACTCCCTGAATCAATCGCGATGCTCATGTGTTTTTGGTTTTGGAAATTATTCGTTCGGTGGTATCACGTGCATGATGACAACTGAACTGCTGCACGCCCACGATTTCACCGGGTCGGGCGGCATCGGTTTATCCCACTGTGACCACGAAATATTTTCCGGCAACCGGCGATTTTTCCAGGCTGCATCGGCATTGGCTTGCAACCATTTTAAATACGAATCCTGAAGGCCGCGATCAGTCATAAACTTCGCCAACCACCGCGCGCAGATGCCGTGAAACCCCGCCGCGTCGCCCGTTTGCCCGTAGTCCGGCATTAACCCGTCCTTGCTCAAAACATTCTTGGTGTAATCCGCCGCCAGCTTCGCGTCGTTGGTGGCGCCGAGAAAATTTGCCGCACCAATGAACGTGCCTTCGTTATACGTGAAGGCTATGGGATGCATACGCCCATTGATTCCGATGTTGTCATAGACCTGCCCGCTGTTGGTGTTGAACAAAGTCGCGCGCTCCCATTCAAAAATTTCCTTCGACTTGGCGAGATAGTTGGTGTCGCCATAAATCTGATACAGCAAATACGACGCAATTGCCGCGGGGCCATTGACACAAGCGTTCTTCGAGCGATTGTTTATTTTCCACCACAGGCCGCCGCCAAGATTCGTGGACCAGGCCCGCGCGTAACACATGTCAAAATTCGATTTCGCCGCGTCGCGAAATTCCATGTTGCCGGTCAACTGCGTCGCGCGCGCGCAAGCGATGACCATCCACATGATGTCGTCGTTGAATTCGTTGCGCGACCAAAGGATGCCGTGATCGGCGACGAAACCATTGAAAAGCTGGGTGAACTGCGTCAGGCACGCGCGGTTCGCCGTGCGCTGATAGACATCCAAAATCATTTCCATTTGTTCCGCGCGATCCCAAAAAAAAGTTTTTCCGCCTTCGGTCGTGCTGCGATAAAACCCCTTGTTGCCATTCGTGAAATAAAACACGTCGTTATAGGACGCAAAAATTGTATTCGCATCCGCCGCCGTGAACGCTTGAACTTCAAACGTGAGCATCAACGGAAAACTCGCGACCGCAAAAATCACCACGCGCCGCAGCCAATCACCACAATCAAAAGCTCTCCAGCATTTTAGAAAACTTTTGGCAAGAGTCATTCGATTATCTTTCGCGGATGGCTTTGAATCTGTTAATTCGTTTTCTTGTCCGGGTGTGCCACCAGATTTGCGGCCGCCTGCTTTAATTTTTCCTGGGCTGCAGCATCCTCGGGAAGCGCCGCGTTTTGAAATGCCGGGAGCAGCTTGTCCCAAATGACATTGAGTTCTCCCTGCATGTTGCCGGTTTGCGCCGTGATGGCAACGACAGCATCCTGGTCAGGCATCACGACGCAAAATTGTCCTGCCGCGCCATCCCCGCGAAAGGCATTGTGCTGGCAACGCCAGAATTGAAAACCATAGCCCTGCTGCCAGTCCGAACCCATTTTGGCGTGGTTTTCCTGTTCGTTTGGCACCTGTTTGCTGGTCGCCTGTTCCACCCAATCCTGCGGTATCAACTGCTTGCCCTGCCATTTTCCTTTTTGCAAATAAAGCTGGCCGAATTTAGCGATGTCCTCCGTGCATAAATACAGTCCATAACCACCAAGCGAATTGCCTTCGGGACTCGCATCCCAGCGCGGATTTTCAATTCCCAGCGGCTCAAATAATCGCGGTTTCAAAAAATCCAGCGACGTTTGCCCGGTTACTTTCGTCACGATGGCGGACAGGGTATAGCTGCCCATCGTGTTATAGAGAAAATGCGTGCCCGGCCTATGCAAAACCGGATGAGCGAGAAATTGTTTCACTGAGGGATTTCCATTAGTCGCCTTGGGTTCAGTGTCGTGGCCGCAAGTCATCGTGAGCAGATCGCGCACGGTCATGGCCTTGAGATTATCCGAAGGATCTTTCGGCGCGTCGACGGGAAAAAATTTCAGCACTGGATCGTCGAGACTTAATTTACCTTCGTGAATCGCCAACCCGACTGCGGTCGAATTAAAGCTTTTGCTCAACGACCATAACACATGCGGCTTGTCCGCCGCTTCCGGCTTCCACCATCCGTCAGCGATGACTTTGCCATGCCGCAGGATCATGAAACTGTGCAGCGTGTTGATGTTCGTATCAATGGTCTGAACGAAATCAAGAATCGCCCGCGACGAAATTCCCTCCGCCTCCGGCGTGCTGCGCGGCAAGGGAGCGTTGACGGCGAACACGCGAAGGGAAGCCGTCATCAGGATCGCGGCGAACATCGTGAGGAGTGATTTATATTTCATGGTGGTTCGTCAAGAGTTCAACTTTCTAATCCCGGCGAATTCCCGCGTTCAAAATCCCTGGCGGACGGTCTTGCGGCGCAGAGCCGAAATCTTTGTTGGGAGTTGGCCCCATGTTCAAGACCAATTTACCGCCATCGGTAATGTCATGCTGCGAAATCCAACTCCGAGTCATCGGCTTGCCATTGAGCGATGCCGATTGGATATATGGATTTGTGTCGGAAAGATTTTTGGCGACGACGGTGAACGTGCGGCCTTTCGCGAATTTCTTATCCAAATGCAGCGTGACCTCATCGAGCAGCGGACTGCCCAGAATATAAGTGCTGCTGACGGGATCCACCGGATAGAAACCCATCGCCGTGAAGACATACCATGCCGACATCTGTCCGCAATCGTCATTGCCGCAAATGCCACCGGGCGTGTTGTTGTAAAGCTTGGAGGCTATCTGGCGAACGCGGGTTTGGGTCTTCCACGGCTGGCCCGCATAGTTATAGAGGTAAGCCACGTGATGAACGGGTTCGTTGCCGTGCGCATACATTCCGATAACGCCGGTGACATCGGGGATCATCGCGAGGTTCGGAATTTTTTCCGTGGTGTCGAACGTCTCGTCCAATCGCGCCGCGAATTTTTCGTCGCCGCCGAGTTTATCAATCAGGCCATAGACATTATGCAGGACGAAGAAGTTGTACTGCCACGCGTTGGCCTCGGTGTATTCGTTGAAATTGATGCTGTTGATCGCCTTGGCGTCGAATGGTTCGATCCAGCTTCCATCGGCCTTTTTACCGCGCATGAAACCGGTGGATGGATCAAAAACATTCTCCCAGGTTTGCGAGCGTTTGAAATATTTCTCCGCGACATCATCCTTGCCAAGAGCTTTTGCGAATCGCGCGATGCACGAATCGTCATAGGAATATTCCAAAACTTTCGAGACGCTCTGCACTCCTTTGCCGGTGGGAATGAAACCCTGGTCGCGATAGGATTGCATCTGCGCGCGGTTCTTGTCCGTGCAGGCGATCATGTCGTCGAGCGCTTCGCTGGCATCCCAGTCACGAAACCCTTTCATGTAAGCATCTGCGATCACCGGAATCGCGTGATTGCCGATCATGCACCAGGTCTCCTTGCCACCTTCCGGCCAAACCGGAAGCGTGTTCTGGCCAAAAGTTTTGAAGTGCTCCAGCATCGTATCCACGAAGTCATTTACCCGCGCAGGCTGCGTCAGCGTCAGCAGCGGATTTTCCGCGCGAAATGTGTCCCACAAAGACATCTCGGTATAATAGTCATAACCTTTGGCCTGATGCACCTTGTCATCTGGCCCGCGAAACTGCCCATCCACGTCGCTCAAAAGCGTCGGCGCGAGCATGGTGTGATAAAGCGAAGTATAGAATGTCTGCTTGAGATTTTTGTCTTTGGTCTCCCCGTCCAGCACGTCCAGCGCCTTGCTCCACTCCTTGCGAGCCGCCGAAGCGACGCCATCGAAATCCCAATCCGCAATTTCCGCGTGCAAATTATTTCGCGCACCCTCGACACTCACGGTGGACAATCCCACGCGCACTAAAATTTGTTCGCCCGCCTTGGTCTTGAAATCGAAATGTCCCTTGGTTTCCCGTCCGGTGGTTTGCTGCCCGTCCACATCCTTGTCACCCTGGGCGACGCCCGACGCGTCGAACGGCCGCGAAAATTCCATCACGAAATAATAGGTCTTGCCGCCGCCCCACCCTTCACTCCGGCGATATCCGCTTGCCGTATGATTGTTTTCAATCGTCAGTTGCGATTCGCGCGTGCGGTTGGAGACGCCATGTTGCAAATCCACCACGATATGCGCGTCGTTCGTCGCCGGAAAAGTGTAGCGATGCATCCCCGCCCGTGCCGTCGCTGTCAATTCCACCTTGACTTGATAATCCGGCAGCATCACTTCGTAGTAACCCGGGTGCGCGACTTCATGATCGTGCGAAAATCGCGCGCGATACCCCTCACCGGGTCGCGCCCCCGGAGTCAGGCGCAACGGGCCGGTGGTCGGCATGAGCAGAACATTTCCCAAATCACCTACTCCAGTGCCAGTCAAATGGTTATGCGAAAAACCAAGGATGCTCGTATCAGAATAATGATAGCCGGACGCGCCATCCCATCCGCTGTCGCGCGTGTCTGGCGAAAGCTGCACCATGCCAAATGGCACCGTCGCACCCGGATACACATGCCCATGTTCCGCCGTGCCGATCATCGGATTCACCTCGTCCACTGGCGACGCCGCCTGGCAAACAAGAGCAGCGCACAAAAAAGTTGCGCCAGAAACCACACACATCATCATTTTTTTCATAAAGATCGTTCCGCAAATAAATAATAAAAAAATTTCTCCAAGCCGCTTGCCCTTTGGGTTGGAAAAACTATCACCGTGGACTAACCGCGATTGCAATACTTTATTCCGTGTCCCCGCTATATATGTTCGCCATGAGAAACCAGCTGCTATATTTCCGTTATGTTTTTTCCGTCCTCGAAACTATAAATTCAGGTCAAAATTGCGGAAGCGATTTCACCAAAGTCAAAAATTCATGGCCCTAACTCCCCATCAAAATTCCCAAGTATATTTTCAAATCCTGATTATACTATCCAGTGGCCGCAATAATTTAAAAACACTTATGCGCTGCATGGTTTTAAATACCGTCGGACAGCTCCTGCAGGAAACCGAACACCCCGTGCCCGCGCCCCAACCCGGCCAGGTCAGGGTGCGAGTGCTCGCCTGCGCCGTGTGCCGGACCGACCTGCATGTCACCGCTGGCGAATTGTCCAATCCAAAACTTCCCCTGATTCCCGGCCATGAAATTGTGGGAACCATTGATGCCCTTGGAGCCGGCGTGAAAGATTTTAAACTCGGCGATCGCGTAGGCATTCCGTGGCTTGGTTGGACTTGCGGCGTCTGTGCCTATTGTACTTCGGGCCGGGAAAATTTATGCGATACCGCCCGGTTTACCGGATACACGCTCGACGGCGGCTTCGCCGAATACACAGTTGCCGACGCGCGATTCTGTTTTCGCATTCCCGAAAAATATTCCGATGCCGAAGCCGCGCCCCTTTTGTGCGCCGGCCTCATCGGCTATCGCTCGCTTTGCAAAACCGGCGAAGCCAAACGAATCGGCATCTACGGTTTCGGCGCGGCAGCGCACATCGTCACTCAAGTTGCCCGGCATCAGGGACGCGAAATCTACGCCTTCTCACGCCCGGGCAATTCCAAGTCAGGCGAATTCGCGCGCTCACTGGGCGCCGTGTGGACCGGCAATTCGACCGCCACGCCACCCAAACCGCTCGACGCCGCCATCATTTTTGCCCCCAGCGGCGAACTCGTTCCGCTCGCGCTTAAAAGTGTCCGCAAAGGAGGAACCGTCGTCTGCGGCGGCATCCACATGAGCGACATACCTTCGTTCCCATATAATCTGCTTTGGGAAGAGCGCACGCTCTGTTCCGTCGCCAATCTCACGCGCCAGGATGGCCTGACCTTTCTACCCCTTGCCGCCGAAGTCCCCGTCAAAACCACGATTGAAACTTTTCCTTTGAGCGCGGCAAACGAAGCGCTCGACTGCCTTCGCAACGGAAAACTAAGAGGCGCTGCCGTTTTGCTGATGACCTGACCGCTAGCCGGGCACAATGACACTTGCAATCATCGCTACAACCTGATTCTTTATTAGTAATTTACCAACGGTGAATGTAACTCGCACAATCGGCAAAATCTTCAACGCGGCCTCGGCTCTCCTATTGACCGCGTTGATTCTTTTTCTCTCCGCCGCCGCCGTCAGTCCCGACTTGCACAAGTTGGTCCATGCTGATGCCTGTGCCGCCAATCACACGTGTGCGATCACTTTATTTTCAAAAGCCCAAGTCTCCTCTCCTCCGATTCCCGTGGTATGCGAATGCTTCATCGCGCCGATGGTGATGAATCTCCCGTTGGAAAAATTCGTTGCGCATGCCGTCTTTGACGTGCAACTCGCTCCCGGCCGCGCTCCGCCCTTCTGCTGAACTTCCCTGTCCGGTTTTTCCATTAAAGAAAAGTTACAGAGCCACTCGTGGTTTTGACCTTCCGTTTCGGGCTAACTCACGCAATGAAAATAAAATCTTACGCCATTTTTGTTCCCGTCGTCGCCATTGCTTTTGCGGCGATAGTGGCCGGCTGTTCACGCACAAGCGAAACGGCCGAGCCTTCCGCACCCGCCTCAACCAACGTCACGCTCACGGCGGCGCAACGGCAACGCGTCCAACTGCAAACCGTAAAATCGTCGAAATTCCACCGCACGATTGATACCAGCGGCACGGTCGGTTTTGACAACGACCAGGCCACTACCATCATCGCCCCAATTTCCGGCCCGGTGGCCAAAATATTGGTTTCACTCGGCGCAGAAGTTAAGGCGGGCGACCCGCTGGCTTTGGTTGATTCACCGGATTTTGCCACCGCTATCAGCGGTTATCGAAAAGCTCTCGCCACTTCAACGAATACCCGCCGCATCGCCGATCTCGACGAGGATCTTTTCAAGCACGGCGCCCTCGCCCGTAGCGCCCTCGAACAAGCCCAAACCGATGCCGTCAACGCCGATGCCGATACCGAAGCCGCCTTGCAACAGGTTCACGCTCTCGGTGTGAATGACCGGGCCATCGAAGATCTGCGCAAGCATGTCATCTCCACGAATCTTCCTGCCGCCATACGTTCGCCACTGGATGGCACATTGGTCGAACGGCTCGTCAGTCCCGGCCAGCTTTTACAAGCTGGCACGACGCCTTGTTTCACCGTGGCGGACCTTTCGCAAATGTGGGTGATGCCAAATATTTTTGAATCCGATTTGTCTTACGTCGCAGTTGGCGATCCGGCGGAAATTATTACCAGCGCGGACCCGCAAAAAATTCTCGGCGCGGTGGACAACATCTCCGCCATCGTTGATCCCAACACCCGTTCCATCGGCGTGCGCGTGGTCGTGAAAAATCCCGGCGGCGTTCTCAAGAAACAGATGTACGTCCGCGTGCTGATTCATTCATCCCGCGAAAGCACAGGCTTGCTCGTGCCGGTTTCGTCCGTTTTGCGAAACGACGAAAATCTGCCCTTCGTTTATTTGGCGGGCGCGGATGGCAGTTTCTCGCGGCGGCGCGTGATCCTTGGCTCGCGCGTGAATGACGATTACGAAATCACTTCCGGCTTGGCCGAGGGCGATCAGGTAGTCACGGACGGCGGCTTGTTCGTTCAATTTTTACAAAACCAGTGAGCGACGCCCAACTGCCAGCACCGAATCACGCGCCGCGGACGGGCTCCGTCATCAACCGCATCGTCGCCTCGTCTTTGCGGCAACGGTTCCTCGTCGTCTTGCTCACCATCATCCTGATTAGCGTAGGCTGCTGGTCGGTGGACCGGTTGCCCGTGGATGCCTATCCCGATCTGTCGCCGCCCATGGTGGAGATCGTTACGCAATGGCCTGGGCAGGCATCCGAGGAAGTCGAACGCTTGATCACCGTGCCGATTGAACTTGAAATGAACGGCCTCCCGCGCCTGACGGTGATTCGTTCCATTTCACTTTATGGCTTGTCCGATGTCATCATCAGTTTTCGCAACGGCACGGATAATTATTTTGCTCGCCAGCAAGTCTATCAACGCATCGCTGACCTCTCGTTGCCCACGGGTGTGACGCCTTCGGTCGCCCCGTTGTTTTCACCTTCGGGTTTGATTTACCGTTACGTTCTGCAAAGCGAGGACCGTGGCCCGATGGAGTTGAAAACGCTCAATGACTGGGTCGTTTCCCGCCAATACAAATCTGTCCCGGACGTCGCCGACGATTCAGGACTTGGCGGCCAGACGATGCAATATCAAGTGCTGCTCGACCCGTCCAAAATTGCCGGCGCCGGACTTTCCGTTCCTCTCATAGTCACAGCGCTTTCTGCCAACAACAGCAATGCGGGCGGCGGATTTTATTCGCAGGGCGGACAATTTTATTACGTGCGCGGGCTGGGCCGGTTGCACACCGTCGAGGACGTCGGCAACGTCGTGCTCGCGGTCCACAATGGTATTCCCATTTTGGTAAAGGACATCGGCAAGGTCGTGATCGGCTACGCGCCGCGCCTCGGCCAATTCGGCTACCAGGACCAGGACGACGCGGTCGAAGGTGTCATCCTCATGCGCACTGGCGCAAAGACGCAAAGTGTCTTGAAACAGGTCGAGGAAAAAACCAAAGAGTTGAACGAAAGTATTTTGCCGCACGATGTCAAAGTCGTTCCGTTCTATGACCGCAGCGATCTCGTCGCGCTGACCACGCGGACGGTCAAAGAAAATCTTTTTCGTGGCATGGTGTTGGTGGTCATCATCCTCATCTTCTTCCTTTATGACGTGCGCGCCGGATTGATCGTCGCCACGGCCATTCCGCTGGCGCTGCTGTTCGCTTTCATTTGCCTTAATATTGAAAATGTCTCGGCAAATTTGCTGTCCATCGGGGCGATAGATTTCGGGATCCTGGTGGATGGCGCGGTGGTGATGGTGGAAAATATTTTCCGTCAGGTGGCGCTTCGCAAAGGCCAGCCAATGGACATCAAGCGTGTCGTCCTCGATGCCGCCGCTGAAGTGGACCGTCCGATCTTTTACGCGGTCGCCGTGATCGTCGCGGGCTTCCTGCCGATTTACGTGCTGTCAGGCCCCTCAGGAAAATTGTTCACGCCGATGGCCGACACCATGATCTTCGCGCTGGTTGGTTCATTACTGGTGACAATTATTTTCGTGCCGGTGCTTTGCTCATGGGCTTTGCGAAAAGGCGTGAAGGAACGGCGCAATCCAGTGTTTGAAGCCATCAAGTCCCTATACGTGACCGGACTCGATATTTGCCTCGCGAATCCGTGGCTCACGGTATTGGGCTCAGTGATTCTGCTCGGCGGTTCGCTCCTGCTCGTGCCCATCATCGGCGCTGAATTCATGCCGCCGCTGGATGAGGGCGCGCTTTGGATTCGCGCGACCATGCCTTACACGATTTCATTCGAGGAATCTAAAAAGATTTCTCCGCAGGTGCGAAAAATTTTGCGCGCATTCCCCGAAGTGACCATCGTCGCCTCCGAGCATGGCCGCCCAGATGATGGCACCGATCCCACCGGTTTTTTCAACGATGAATTCTACGTTGGTTTAAAACCGTATCGCGAATGGAAAGGCCCGTACCGCACCAAGGCAAAATTGATTGAGGCCATTGATGAAAAATTACGGAGTTTCCCCGGAATTATTTTCAATTACACCCAGCCTGCCGAGGACGCGGTGGATGAAGCGGAAACCGGTTTGAAAAGTTCGCTGGCGGTAAAAATTTACGGCACCGATCTCGCGACGCTCGAAAGCAAGGGCAAGGCTATCAAGCGTGTGCTGGAAAAAGTGCGCGGCATGGATGAGATCACACTCGTCCAGGAATTGGGCCAGCCAAGTCTCGAAGTGAATATCAACCGGGCAAAAATCGCGCGCTATGGCGTGAACGTCGCCGACATCAATGGACTGATTGAGGCGGCGGTTGGCGGCGCGGCGGCGACTCAAGTCGTGCAGGGCGAAAAGCAATTTGATTTGGTGGTTCGCCTTGACGAAGCCTACCGCAGCACACCCGAACAGATTGGAAATATTTTGGTGTCCACGCCCGACGGTTCGCAGATTCCCTTGCGCGAATTCGCCGATTTGCAAGTCACCAACGGTGCATCGTTTATTTATCGCGAAGATAATTCGCGCTACATTGGCGTGCAGTTCTCCGTCAAAGGCCGCGACCTCGCCGGCGCGGTGAATGAAGCGCGGAAAAAAGTGAAGGAACAAGTGACGCTGCCGGAAGGCTACCGCATCGAGTGGGGCGGCGAATATACCGAATACACCGCGTCACGCGCGCAACTGCGGCTCATTCTTCCGCTGACTTTGTTTTTGATTTTTTTCCTGCTGTTCGCTTTGTACAGCAATTTGAAATTCCCGTTGATCACCGTGCTCGGCGTACTTCTCTCCGCACCCGTCGGCGGCATCTTGGCACTATGGCTGACGCACACGCCATTTTCCGTTTCGTCAGGAATCGGATTTCTCGCCTTGTTCGGTGTCTCCGTGCAAACCGCCGTGGTTTATATTTCCTACGTCAACGAGCTGCGTGGCCAGGGCGTATCCATCGTGGACGCCGTGCGCGAAGGAGCGATCCTGCGTTTGCGGCCCATTATGATGACCGCCTTGGTGGCGGCATTTGGACTTTTGCCCGCGGCAATGGCCACCGGCGTAGGCACTGATTCTCAACGCCCGTTTGCGCTGGTGATCGTCAGCGGTTTGTTCACGCGCTTATTCATCAGCATTTTCCTCATGCCCGTGATGTACGCGCTGGTTGCCCGTCCCGAAGATCGCCTGGAAGTTTAACAGACTCTCGATTCACGAGTCGGGAAAGTTTCCCGATTATTTTTGCGCCAAAGGCTCGTGACTGGAAAGCACTTCGTTTTCCGAAAGCGTCGCGCGGGCGGCATTCAGATCAGCGGCAGCGCTGGCCGTGTCGGACATCGCCTGCGCCAGTGCCAGCCGGATGGTGTTATCCGTCTGCTCGGCATTCAGCAAATCCACCAGCGACGCCCCGCCCTTGTTGTAGGCAAACGAAACCGAATCTCGCACCTGCCCGGCTTTCGGACCGGTAACATCCCGGTAAAGTTGCCAGCGCGTGCGAGCCTCGTTATAAGTGGACTCCGCGTTCGCCACATCCGCCGCGGTCTGGGCCTTGAGTTTTTCTAAAGCGATCTGAAATTGATCCACGCCCGCCTGGGCTGCCTTGATATTTCCGCCATTGAAATTCCATAACGGCAGCGGCAATGAAACACCCGCAATGATCGTATTCACATCCGGCCCAACACCCGGCCCGCCACCGGGAGGATTATGTTCGACGCCAACAGAAAATGTCGGATCGGGAACGCGTTCGGCCTTTTGCAATTTAAGTTGCGCCTTCCCGCCGCGAAGGTCCGCTTCCGCCGCGAGCACGTCCGGCCGTTCACCCGGCGCATTCGTCTCTGTCGCGGGCGCGCTCGCCTGCACTAATTGTTCCAGCGAATCCGTTGGCGACCAATCCCCTTTCGGCTCGCTCACGCCCAGCAAAATCTCGAGCGCAATCCGCGCCTGCACCGCCGCCGCCTGCGCCGCCTTCGCTTGCAACTCAAATTGCTCCGCATTGATCTCGATCTGTTTTTTGTCCGCATCCGACACGTCGCCGCCCTTGAAACGCGCATCGGCAATCTTCACTTCCTGTTGCAAATAACCGGAAGACTCATTGAGATTTCGCTCATTTTCGTTCGCCAGCAACGCCGCGATATATGCCTTCGTCACACCCTGGTCCAGCGTGCGCTTCGCATCAAAAAATCGCGCCCGCGCCCCCGCCACACCCGCCCGCCCGGCAACTTGCCGGTCATGACGCTTCCCCGCAATTTCAATAAGCTGGTTGACCTGAAGAATCGTATCGTAGTTGCGGCTGTAAATGCCGTTGCCCATCGGTGTGGAACTGTCATGGCTGCCGATGCGCGCGGTGAGCAGTGAGACCGTGGGATTGGGAAATTCCTTCGCCATGATCAGTTGCGCGGTCGCGGCATCCACGCCACTTTTCGCCGCCAGCAAATCCCAGTTGCTTCGAAAAGCGATCTCCTTAGCCTGGGCAAGACTCAGCCTTTGTTCGCTTGGTAAAGCCGCCGATTGAGTGGGCGCGTCAGCCTTCGAAATCGAAGTCAAATTCGCGCAGCCCAGCAGGATAAAAACGGCGATTCCGCATTTAACAAACCAGCGCGTGACCAATGCGCAGCCATATTTGGAATCGGAAAAAGTAGTCTCCAACTTTCGTTTGCGCCCGCTCAATTCACAGGCACTGCTTGAATCGTTCATCTCGCACTTTTATAACATTGCGCCCTAAGCGACACAAGCTTCCGCCCTACCTAATTTCTCTTATACAGTTAAGTCTCCGCGCTAAAACGCCCTCTCTCACTGCACCGAAACTTCCACTCGTCTCACTTGATCTTCAGTGCAACAGAAATCTGCTTTTCCGCCTTCAAGACATGTGCAAGCGGCTTGCCGGAAAGTCCGCCTTTGGCCTCATTCAACAAATTATCAGCCACGCGCAAATGATCATCCGAGACACCCTGCTTTTCGCGGTCCTTGCCATCGCCTTTCAATTTTACGCCCAACAGTTTAGCAGCCTCTTCGATCTGCTTCATCGCATCCGCGCGATGCCCTTTATAATCATGATCGGCCTCGGATAAATTGACGTAAGCCTGCCGCAGCAAATCAATTGGCGCGGCCTCGGCACGGCTACTAAATGACAAAAGGAAGGCAGCAGCCAGAAATCCCAGAACCAACCGCGAAGGCATATTCTTAATCATATCTTATCAGACGCATCAGTCCGGGTTTCGGTTACAAGAAATGCCAAATGCCGTCTTCCCGCTCATCTTCATTAAATGCCGAGTTACTAAATCCTCATTGACATTCGCCTGCGCAAAAGCAAAAAAGAATCGAGACCAAATTTGTCGGCGTCAGCCGAATCTTTGTCTCTTTTTGAATGGCCAAAGACGTTTTTGATTTATTGCCCTGCAAACTAAGGATGCTGCTGCGCTTTCTTTCCCTCGCTTTTTTTCTATTTCCGGCGGCGGCGATGGTTCATGCCGAGGGCGCAATGGCTCCCACTAACGAGTTACACACCGCCGCCGCCGTGCGCAGTCTGACGGTCGAGGAAGCACAAAAACATTTGCCCGTCCGGCTGCGCGGCGTGGTGACCTTTTACGAAGAAAATTTTTTCTCCCGATTCATCCAGGACGCGACCGCGGGCATTTACCTATCCGGCTCCGGCGTGCCCGCAGAGCATTTGGTCCCTGGCCAATTCGTAGAAGTGATCGGCACTACGGAAGCCGGCGAATTCGCTCCGATCGTGGTGCCGCAAAATATTCGCGTGATCGGCGCGCAGCAATTACCCGTTGCCAAGCCCGTGACCGATGAGCAACTCGCCAGCGGCATCGAGGACAGCCAATTCATCGAGATCACCGGCGTCGTCAGATCGGTGCAACAGCTTCAAGACATCTCCCGCTTGAACATGGTAAAGATCGCTACTGCCAGCGGCAGCCTCATCGTCTATGCCTCACAACTTCCCAAAACCAAAGCCGCCGACATCGTGGATTGCACTTTGCGCGTGCGCGGCGTTTGCTCCACAAAATTCAATCGCCGCCGCCAGCTCTTTGCCGTGCGCCTCATGGTTCCCCGCGCCCAGGATTTGATCATGGAACGCGAGGCACCGGAAAATCCGTTTGCCGTCCCAACCCGCCCAGTCGCAAGCCTGCTCCAATTTAATCCCAAGGAGTCTTACGATCACCGCGTCAAGATTGTGGGAACCGTCACCTGCTTCGATCCCGGCCGCCTGCTGGTGCTTCAATCCGGCGATCAAGGTGTGGAAGTCGAGACCCGCAGCGTCGAGCCTCTCGCCCTGGGCGATTCGGTCGAAGCTCTCGGATTCGTAAGTCACGGTGATTACACGCCCATCTTCCAGGACGCCATCTACCATCAGGTTTCCTCCGGCAAACCCATCGCTCCCGTGCCGGTGAACCCGGACATCATTTTGCGCGGCACCAACGACTGCGAACTCGTCCAAATCTCCGCCAAACTGCTGGACCGCGCCGTGCAAGGCACGGAAAAATATCTCGTGCTCCAGGAAAACGGTTTTATTTTTCACGCGTACCTCAGCCAACCCGCCGACCGCGATGTCTTTTCTCATTTGGAAAATCGCAGCCGGGTCGCCGTGACCGGGGTTTGCCGAATTGATCCCGGCGAATGGCTCGCGGGCGATGAATGGCGCGCCCGCGCTTTCCGAATCGAATTGCGTTCTATTGACGACGTAACAGTTCTTGAATCGCCGTCATGGTGGACGTTGCCGCGAGTGTTGCAAGTCGCCGCCGCGGTGAGCATCGCGGCTTTGGTGGCGTTCGGTTGGGTCGTGGTCTTGCGCCGGCAAGTTGCGGAAAGAACCTTTCAACTGGAAGCGCAAAACGAAAAACGCGAACGCGCCGAAAGACAAAATCTTCTCGAACAGGAACGCACGCGCGTTGCCCAGGATCTCCACGACGAACTCGGCGCCACGCTCACCGAAGTCAGCATGCTCGGCACTCTCGCACGAACCCCCGCCCTGCCCCTCGCCGATCGGGAACGCTATCTCGAAAAATTGACGAGCACCTCGCGCGCCGTCGTCTCCACACTCGATGAAATCGTGTGGGCGATCAATCCCAAGTATGACACCGTGGCTTCGCTCGCGAGTTACTACTCGCTCTTTGCCCAGCGCTTCCTGAATCTCGCAAGTATTGGCTGCCGCTTGCAAGTCGCGGAAACTTTCCCGTTGATAGCGCTCGATTCCAGACTTCGCCACAGCGCTTTTCTCGCCTTCAAGGAAGCATTGAATAATGCCGTTCGCCATTCCGGTGCGTCGCAGATTCTCATCAATCTGGAAGTGGCCGAAAGAAAGCTCAAGGTCGCCGTCATTGACGATGGCCGCGGCTTTGTCGTCGCGGAATCCCAAACCGGGTGCGATGGCATCACCGGCATGAAAGAGCGCATGGCCAAATTGCGCGGCGGATTTGAAATCAACAGCACTTGCGGAGTTGGAACCACGGTCAAATTCTGGCTGCCGCTGGAGGAGACGTTATTATGATAAAAGTTGCCATCGTCGAAGACAACCGCACTACCCGCGAAGGGTTGGAAGCCATCGTCAATCTCTCCGGGGATTTTCATTGCGTCTGCACGTGCTCAACCGCTGAAGACGCCTTGAAAGTCCTGCCCAAACACGCACCCGCCCTTGTCTTGATGGACATTCAACTGCCTAACATGTCGGGAGTGGATTGCGTCGCCCGCTTGAAGGAATTACTGCCAACGGTCAATGCCATCATGATTTCCGTGTATGAAGATCCCGACCGGATTTTCAGCGCGCTTCGCGCCGGCGCTTCCGGTTATCTTTTGAAACGCTCCGCGCCCGAGGAAGTTTTAAAAGCCATGCGCGAAGTCCATACTGGCGGCGGCGCGATGAGCGGCGAGATCGCGCGCAAAGTCATCGGCTATTTTCGCGAACAAACGACCGCGAAGGCGGAAGTGGATGATCTCACGCCTCGCGAACGGGAAGTCCTCGAACTCGTGGTCCACGGCCTCGCCAATAAAGAAATTGCGGATCGTTTGAGTCTTACCGTCGAAGCTGTGCGCTGGCATCTCAAACACGTTTATCAAAAACTGCACGTGCATTCTCGTACTGAAGCCGCGCTAAAATATCGCCCGGCGAAATAATTTCGCGGCGTTATTCCTCATCGAGTCTAATTCGAGAATCTCTGCCTATCGGCCATCTCCAATCCGCCTTTTAGGCCTTCTACCCAATACTACCCATTTGGGGAGCTTGGCCGTTGAGTCACGGATGTTAAGCTGTCCAAAGCCCAAGTGGCGAAGTCTATAAAGGCATTCGCTTTGTACCTTGGCTGGTTGTAGAGCAGGAAATGTATGACGCAGATTCAACGAGTCCACGTAAAACAGAAATGGCCGGTCGCCCTGTTGGCGATCTGGATGATTTTCAGCTCTGCCTGGGCTCGGGAATTGCCGGTCGCGGATCATCCCGCAAAAGTCGAAGTTCGCCAAACCCAAGGGAGGTGGCGGATGTACGTCAACCAAAAGGAGTTTTTCATCAATGGGGCTGGCCTTGAATTTGGCGATCAGGAAAAGCTCGCCGCGGCCGGAGGTAATTCGTTTCGCACCTGGCGTCCTGACAATGGCCGGGAAACCGGACAGCAGGTTTTGGATCGGGCGTTGAAAAATGGATTGTACGTCGCGATGGGATTGGATGTCGCCCGCGAACGCGATGGCTTCGATTACTCGGATACCAATGCCGTCGCCGCGCAGCTTGCGAAACTCAAGGAGACAGTGCTCCAGTTTAGAAATCATCCCGCATTGCTGTTCTGGGACATCGGCAATGAACTCAATCTGAATTCGAAAAATCCAAAACTGTGGAACGCGGTCAATGACATTTCAAAGATGATCCATGAATTGGACCCGAATCATCCGACCACGACATCGCTTGCGGGCATCAACAAGGCACTGGTCAATCAAATCAAGACCCTCGCGCCGAACCTTGATTTTATTAGTGTTCAGGCTTACGCCGACATCGTAAACCTGCCCCGCGAACTTCGCGATAGCGGCTGGAACGGTCCTTACGTCGTGACCGAATGGGGCGCAACCGGACATTGGGAATGCGGCAAAACGGCGTGGGGCGCGCCGATCGAGGACGATAGTTCCGTGAAGGCGGAGAGCTATCGCAAGCGTTATGAAATCGCGATCGCTTCAGACTCCACGAATTGCCTGGGCTCTTACGTTTTTCTTTGGGGCCAAAAACAGGAACGTACGCCCACGTGGTACGGCATGTTTTTGTCGTCCGGAGAATCCACTGAAACGGTGGATGTCATGCAACATCTCTGGACTGGCCGATGGCCCGAGGCCCGCAGCCCGCAACTGAAGAATTTCCTGCTGGCGGGAAAAACCTCCCGGCAAAATATTCATCTCTCCGCCGGCGAAAATTACCCAGCCCAAGTCATCGCTCAATCTATCACGGGCGACCGCCTGACTTACTCCTGGGAAATCCTGGAGGAAAGCGATGCCAAATCCGTCGGCGGTGATTTCGAGAAAAAGCCGGTGGGTCTTGCCGGTCTCATCCAGGACGGTTATTCCGCCAATGCGCAAATCAAAGCCCCTGCCAAGCCCGGCGCTTATCGCCTGTTCGTTTACGCCTTCGACAGCCACCAAAAAGCGGCCTACGCCAACATCCCCTTCTATGTTGATGAGAAGTCCGCCACGATGGCCTCGCACTAATCTCAATGGGAGGCCGAGCGTACTCGCGAGCCGTGACTATACCTCCTCGAACTTAAAATCCACTTCAGTGCTCCCAACGCTCAATCCTTCCCCCCGGACCGCGGGTCTATGACCCGCAGCAAGGCACATCCGGTCAAGTCGCTCTCGGCTCAGCCTATGACGGCAGTCTTGATCGTGAGTTGCTGCGGGTCATAGACCCGCGGTCCATAAGAAAACATAGACGGCGTTGAAATAAGTTTGCCGCGATTCCAAACTCCAGCCTTCAGCAGCCATAGACCGGCGCTACACTTAGAGCGACTTCAAGAACGCCACCAAGTCCGCGCGATCGGATGAGGACATCGTGCGGAACGCTTCCTTTGCCGCAGCACCATCGCCATCGTGCCAGAGAATGGCCTCGTCCAGGCTGCGCGCGCGACCGTCATGAAGATACGCCTCACCGCCGCTAACTCCCGCGGCGAGACCAATACTCCACAGTGGAGTCGTGCGCCATTGCGCGCCGGTGGCATTCCCCTCGCCCATGTTATCGGCAAGTCCCGGTCCCATGTCATGCAGCAGCAAGTCCGTGTAGGGATGAATGGTCTGGTTGCGCAATTCAGCAAAGGGATGATACTGGCTCGTCGTAAGTGTTGGCACATGGCAACTCACGCAATTCGCGCTGGCGAAAAGTTGTTCCCCATGTAAAGCCTGCGCATTCGTAAGATTGCGGCGAGCCCCAACGCCCAGCAATGCAATGTAACGCGTCAATTTATCGAGATCGCCATCGCTAAGTTCGACTGGGCTGTTGGTCGTATCGCCATCAAGTATCGGAAAGATCGAACTCGTGACACCCATGTCGTTATTGAATGCGCCCGCGATTTGATGGCTCAATCGCGCCTTGCCCGCTTTGTAGCCAAAACGTCCAACGCGCAGTTGCCTGGTTTGCGGATCGCTAACTGTAGAGACGTTGGCACCAGCTTGATTAGTGCCGGTCGTATTCGCTAGAGCCATGATGCTATTTTCGCTCACCGCCTCAAGAAGCCCCAACCCCACAAGCTGAGGCGCCAGCCGCACAGAGAAAAATTTCGGGGTGACACCCATAAACGTGTAGTTCGGCTTTTGCAACGTGTAGGTTGTGCCATCGCCGTATTGCCCATTGATGGTGGTGTAACTGGAAATTGTTACGCCGCCTTCGGGCGGCCCGCTGGTATTTTGCGACTGCAACTCGGAACCTAAAATTGGATCCGGCGAACCTTTCGCATCGCTGCCCACTTTCACCACGGATTGAAGCATGGGCGAACCAATCGCCGGGGGCAGCGCGCGCCCGTTGTTTACATGACACGCGACACAACTCCGATTCACGAACTTAGGCCCGAGTTTGCCGATTTGCTCAGTAAAGATGGGATTATCCGGCTCCGAATGCGTGCCATTGCCAAAATCAGTGTGATGCAACCGCCGACCCAGCATGAATAACTCCGCATTCGTCGGTGAAATATCTCCCGCCAATTCCTTGAAACGATTCGTGGGTTCGTTTGAATATTGATAAGGCAAAGTGGTTTTGCCACCGAGCCACGCATTCGTCGGCAACGGATAAGAATCGAGATTCTGATTTACACCACCCACGACGCCTCCGGTCAGCCCAATATCCTGTCCCTCTTCCCACGGCACAATCCCCTGCCCCACGACATACAGCAGTACCGTGCCATAATAATTATTTCTGCCATTCGTCGGGTTCAACAGAAACTGGCTGATTTCTATTTCAATGCGATCACCCAGTTGCAGCGGACGATTGAATTGCGCGTTCGCCGTTAGCTTTGCGGTGTAATTAAAGTCCGTCTCCCCGGCAAAACTCGATGCGTTCGTGGATACAAGCGTCGCCTCCTGGTTATTATTGTATTCGGCGACGGTCGTGATGCCGCGAAAAAAGGTGCGAAACTCAGCCGGGTTCAACTGATCGCGGGTCGTGTAATTGAATGTGACATCCGTTCCGCCTTTCGCGACGTGGTCAATGATCTGAATTCGCGCCACGCGCTGCTGCCAATACCAACTTAGGTAATGGTCATACAGCATGAATTGGCTTTCACGCGCATGCCGGTCGCGCGCGCGATCCCCAAGATAAGTGACAAGCGCGGTGGAAGTATTTGAAACCGTGTCCGGCTCCAAAACCGTGGCGGCATCGAACAACGGAACAATGCCAATGGTCGTATCCGGTTGCGCGGCGATAACACTCGTCGGCGTGCTCTGGCCATTTGAAGTCAGAGTTACAACCGCGAGGTAGTACGTCTGACCGGGCACCAAATTAGTCAGGATCACCGAATTAACATTTCCGAGGGCAAGCGAATTACTTAATTGATTTGTAACGATGCCGTAAAGCACGTTATAACCAGTAATTCCCAAAGCGGAACTCGGCGTCCACGCAAGACCGATGGCATTGGTCGCACCCGCCGAGACTTGCTGCAAATTCGCTGGCGGCTGAATGATCGGCGCGGGGATTTGAAGACGAAAGAACGTCGTGTTGTTGGTCAGCGGAAAGAGCATTGAATGAGTGCCGCCATCTCCGAGAACGATTGGGTAGTTGCTATTCCAAATTTCCGCAGCCAGATTTGTGGATGATACCGGCTGATACTGTGTGTCCGCAGTAGTCGCCCACGTCAGCATGGCGGTTGATTGGACGGTTGCCAGGAGGACATTTGTAACTGGCGGATTCGCCGGACCGCTGGCCGTGCCGAGCATCACATCATCAAAATCAATCGTGGCGCTGTCCGCCGGGATGGCTGCGCCGGCGAGATGAATGAACAGTGTTGCGGAAGTCGCCGCTGCGGGCGCGGTAACGGTCTGGCTAATCAAAGCGTAGGTGTTGTTGCCGGGCGTGAAGGATTGATAACCCGTATCGCCGCCCGCATTCCACAAAACGCGCCACTGCGCGCTGTAACTCGAACTGCCTGTCAACGCGTTCGCGTAAAATGTAAATGGATAAGCTGCCCCTCCGGTCACCGGCACTCCGCCTTGCGAAAACTCCACCACCGGCCCCGTGCCTGCGCTGGCGAGATGAGCTTGAAAATCAAATGACCCGTTGTGCGGATTATCATTGGTGCGCACGACATAGACCGGTCCTCCTGCCGCCGTGTCCACATTCCAACCGCTCGCGCTCGTTCCATTGCCCGATTCAAATCCGCCATTCGTCGGAATCGCCGCCGCCGCCGGACTGCCCGGCACGATCTCCAAAACCTGATAGGTCCGCGAACCCGATGCTGAAGGATCAAAAAGCGAATGGTTTGTTCCGTCTCCCGGCACCGTTGCTCCAAGCAAATTCCACGACCCGCCGGAGCGATCCAGCCATTCCGGCTGGTAAGTATTATTAGTCCTCGTGGACCAGCTTATCGAGACGCCGGTTTGAATATTGATAACTGGCTGGTTTGGGCCTTGCGCGCTCCCCGCCATCACAAGCGTGGCGGCCAGGCAGAAAAAAAAAGAAAGGATGAGTTTCACTGTGGATGTGACCAGTGGGGTTACTTATTCATTAATTCGCCCCCACCCTAGTGCTATGAAGGCATCAACGCTAATCATAAAAAGCAAATCCGACATTGCTGGCATCAATGAGAGGTGGTCCGCAACCGCAGCCATTCAAGGTCGCCCGCCGTCAAATCAAAATATACCGAAGGAGCAGGCGCGCTTTTCAGATTGAGAACGGAATTGTCCTTCCACGTTTTGATTTCCGCGTGGCCATCGCCAAAAGACAATCCGCCCGCTTTGTCGTGATAGCTTGCCGGAATATCCCACCACAGCGTCGGCGTATTCAGGCTGCAAACGAACCAGCCGTCGTTGATGCTGTACGGATTTTCATCTATATACATCCAATATTGGGAAGGTCCGCCGGGCATGTTATCCAGCGTTGATTCTTTCGAGACTTCAATCATCGGCGTGCCGCCGGCCACGAACGGACTGATCGAATTTGGCCCCTGGTCCATGCCGTTGATAATGGGCGCGCCCATCCACGCATTCATGGACATGCTACGAATGGTTGGCGCGCCAGTGTTCTGCGGGAAATTGGCCGTTCGGCGGTCGGCTGGGCATTTGTAAATCGCGGCGCTCTTATTATACGGATAAAGCAATCCATTGACGATCTCCACGGGATTCGTGTTGCCCGGCGCGGTGGTCACGCTTCCCAACACCCAACTGTTCGCGGTTGGCGCGCCTTGTTGATTAAGGACGACCATATCATTGTTATCGCCGGTATAAAGAATCTCGCTGATCTGTAATTGCCGGAGATTATTGATGCACTCAATCCGTTGCGCGCGCGTCTTGGCCCGCGCCAAAGCGGGAAGCAGCAGCGAAGCGAGGATGGCGATGATCGCGATCACTACGAGCAACTCGATCAACGTAAATCCAATCCTATTCCGGGACGTTAATTTTCTCATATCTTTTATCTTCCTGCAAATAAACCGCAATCCGCTCTGCCTTGCCTGTTACCGCGCAACGCGCAGCTTAATATTTCATGCGATAGAAAACCACCGGGCTCGCCGGGTTCACGGTGATGACAACCTGATTGGTCAAAGTGGATCCCGCGACATCCTGCCAGGCGCCACCGAGACTATTGTTCAAAGAATCGGACTGCGATTGCAACGTCCAGCCGATGTGGTCTGCCGGCCACGAGAGTGTTAATTGGTTGCCAACCAACGTCGTCGTGATGTTCACCGGTGTGGGGTTGACACCAGTGCCAATAATCATGGTATTGGTGCTTCCGATGTAAGTTGCATCGCCGGAGTAAACAGCGGTTACATTGTAAGATGCCGGCACCACGGCGGGCGTGCTGTTCGCCATTCCATTCGCGACAAGCATCGAGCTTTGCAAAATACTGTTGGTCGTGAACGTGATCGTGCCGGAAGGCGCGGTCGTTCCGCCGTTCGCATTGATTGTGGCCGAGAATTGCGCCGCATCCCGCACGGTCGCCGGAATGACATCGGTATCACCAGACGGCGTGCTGCCCGCGAGCGAAACATCGTCAATCAACACGCCGCCGTAATCATTTGTAACTCCACCCGTCGCGGCGAATATTTCAATCAGCGCATCCACGGCGTTGGTCGGCGCGATGACCGAGCCCACATTGATTTGCGTCCAGGCATTGGTGGTGGCTGCGAAATCGGAGAATCCAATCGCTCCAACGATGGCGCTGTTCATGTCCAGCCAGGTGAGTTTGTATCTCTGCACATAACCACCGGCTGGATTGCGGCCTTGCGATTTGGCCCAGAAAGAAAACTGGTAGGCAGTTCCGCCTGCGATTTGAGAACCGCCCATGTTCAGAATATTCTGTTGAAGATCGCAGGTCTGCGCCGCCGCGCCGGAATTGGTCACGAACAGGGACATAGACTCGGTTCCAGTGTGAAAGTCCGCCGTGGTGAGCATCGGTGGCTGCGATCCGCCACCGATCCAATAACCCGCTCCACCAAAACCATCACTTGTCTCAAATCCGCCGTTCAAGACTTGCTCGGTCGAGACCGGAAGAATTTCCACGACCTGGTAAAACGGCAATGGAGCAAAGTCGAACACTGAAGTGACATTCGTGCCAAAAAGTATGTTACCCAAGTTATTCCAGCTAAATCCGTCGCTCGAACTTTGCGGCTGATAATAATTCGTGCTGACAGCGTTCCAACTGACTTGTTTTCCCGGCGTGATCGAAAGTGCAAGGGTCGTAGGAACGGTCGGCATCAGATTCGCTCCAACTACATCCGCGAAGGTATTGCCCGCGCGAATTTCATCCAATGTGATTTGGATGCCCGCCTGATGCACAATGCCGAGCACGCTCAGCGCTCCGATGCCGGTCAGCCCTCTTGTGACCGTGAAATCAGGCGCGGGAGGTGTGCCTTGCCGTGCAGTCGGATTGCTATAGACAGCGACGCTGCTGAGCGAGCCGCCACTGTAAGTGAGTTGAAGCACATAGAAATTATTCGTGTTATAAATCTGGGTCGTCTGGCTGTTAGGGGTCAACTGGGAACCCACTGCCGTGAAACCGCTGACGGTCGTTAGCGCCGGTTCGCCGAATGTCGCTTGAAACTGCTGGTAGGCAAACATCACGCCCTTGCCGGTGCTGTCTTCCAAAGCGAAACCATCACGATTGCCGCCGTTGTCGCCGCTTTGATTGAAAATAAAACTCACCCACACGCTGCCCACGCCCGACGGCGGATTGGCCAGGCTTTCCAACTGGTAGAAACTCGAAGATTGCAGCGCGTTATCCGCCACCGCCAGGCCGGGATAAGTCAGGCCTGGCACAATCGTGCCAGCGGCTCCGCACGACCAGTTGCCGGTGAAACCTGTGCCGGTCGTGGGTGTCCCGCTGCTAAGCGAATCATAATTGAACGGCTCGTAAGCGCCGAAAGCGGGCGCGGGAGCGTTCGTCACGGTGACATCTATCACAGACGACGTGGCGATGTTTCCACTGCTATCGGTCGCAACGGCTTTAAGTGCATGTGAACCGGCGGCAAGGCCGGTTTCGATAAAACCAAAGGGTGAATTCGTCGCATTGCCGACGATTGTATTGTCTACGTAAAAGGCGACGTTGGTGACCGTTCCAGGGCTGACTGACGCCGTCGCGTGAATCGTGAAGTTGGAACCGACCACTTCGTTATTAGTCGGGTCGGTGATGGCGACAGTTACCGGAGTTACACCCACGACGACCACAGCGATATTGTCATAATTTACCGTGGAGTTCGGCCCCCAGAGCGGGACGATGTTCAAATGCGTGGCGCCCGGATTGATACGATAAGTGAAAGAGTAAGTCGCCCAATCGGTCGTTCCGGACAACGGATACATGTTACCGCTGTCACTGATGATGGCGGTATCCGTCCAAGATTCGATCTTAAGGCCGCCGATGTTCTCACCGGAAACAATCTGCATATCCATCAAAAAAGTGTAAGTCTGTCCGGCGACGAGACCGAGCGACGCAAGGTCTTGCGACGGCGGGTTGACATACGCAATGCCGCCGAACGATCCGGCATCGGAAATCTGCACGCATCCGTTAGGATTACCGCCGGTGGAAAGAAAGGAGATCGAGTCGCCGCCAAACATATTCCCCCACGGTCCCACGTCGCCGTTGGGTGATTCAAAATCCCCATCCATGACTAAGTTGGTGGTGTTGGTTGCACTGGCAATGCTGACCGTGGCAAGAAGGGCCAGACAGGTGATTAATCGTTTCATGCGGCAGTTGGTTCCGGTATTGATTGGCTCTGTTTTCTTTTAAATCGCCATTCGATCACACGCACCGGCCACGTTGCACGACGAGCCGTTGCGGCAGACTTGAATGGCTAGATTGACACTATACGAGCGGCTTGATGGTTGTCCAGCTACCCAACTGGGTAGTAATTCAACGTGTAAAATCACCTCGATTTTGTTGATTATCCTGTGCGAAATTCATGTTCGTTGCGCTCGTCGTGGTTCGCGAAAAAGAAACGGGCCCGCAATTTGATGCAGGCCCGTGTCTTGTTTTATTTTTTCTGGTTCGCTGGTTGCTGGCCCTCAATATTTCATCCGGTAAAATACCGTCGGACTGTTTGGATCAATGGTGATGGTCACTTGGTTGGTGGTAGATGAACCGTCCACGTCGAACCAGTTGGTTGTGACTCCCGTCGTCAGGCTGTTGGTCTGGGCTTGCAACGTCCAACCGGTATGATCGGCCGGCCATGCAAGCGTGAGTTGGTTGCCGGAAACCGTCGTGACGAGGTTCGTCGGAGTGGTGTTGATCGGATTGACGATGACCAGCGAGTTAGTCACGCTGCCGTAGTAATTCGTATCCACCACTGTGCCGATGACTTCATAAGTCCCGGCGTTCGTCGGCGCATCCGATGAACCGTCGTAGGTAATGTCCACGGTCAACCCCGGAGGCACGGTTGTGGCTGTGACGCTCTTGGCCGTTCCGTCGAAGGTTTGACTCAGATTGCCCAGTGTCACTGTAGCGAATGACTTGCCGACCACGACTTGATCGAAAGTCGTTCCGACCCGCCATTCATCCACTGTCGTGGGCAAACCAGTCCGCATGCCAAGGGTCGTGATGCTGCCGATGCCGCCCAATCCCGACGACATCGTGAAGTCCGGTGCGGGAGCGCCCTGCCCGGTCATCGGATTGGAATAAAACGAGACGTTGGTCAACGCTCCGTTGGTATTGAAGTCCAGGCGCATCACATACAGGTTGGCCGCCGCGTAAGTCTGGGGCGTTGCGCTCACGCCGAGTTCTGAGCCAACCGAATTATAGCCGGTGATCGCGTCCACGGAAGGTAAGCCCGTCGTGCCACCGAATTGATGGTACGCGAACATTAAGCCATTGCCGTTGTGGTCAAGCAACTGGAAGCCGCCGCGGTTGCCGCCGAAGTCGCCGCTTTGCGAATAGAGGAAGCTCACATACACCGTTCCACTGAAGAGCGGGATTGAGAGGTTCTCATATTGATTGCCGCTCGCTACCTGAAGCGCGCTGTTGCTGGTGAAAAGATTGGGATAGCTCAATCCGTCCACGATGGTCGCGCCGTTCGTGATCATCCAGTTACCGGTGAAGCCTTCCCCGGTGGATGGCGTGCCATTGGTGAGCGAACTGTAATCGAACGGCTCGTAGGCGAGCGGTGTGCCTGGCGCTGTGCCCGCCACTTCGATGGAATCGGGACTTTCGCCGCTGTCGTTTACCGCCGACACCGTGTAGAAATAATTGGTGCCGATGGCAACGGTCGTGTCCGTGAAGGTGGTGTTAGTAACTCCAGTGCCCGCCGGCAATGTCACTTCAGTGCCACTGGTCGTGGAGCGTTTCACATTGTAACCGGTTGGCGCGCCCAGCGCGGCGGTCCAGGAGATCGTCAAGCTCGTGTAATTAGTCGTCACGGTTAATGCGGTCGGAGCTTGTGGCGCGCCAGTGGGTGTCGCCGTTGCTTCGCTGGAATTCGCGCCCTGCCCGCTCGCATTGACACCCGCTACGACATAATAGTAAGTCGTGCCGCTGATCGCCCTGGTGTCGGTATAGGAAACGGTCGGTGAAGTTACCGTGTCAATGCTCATATAACCCGAGCCACTGACAGTCGAACGCTCAATAGTATAGCTGCTCGCCCCGCTCGGCCCGCTGGATGCCGCCCAATTCAGTGTGACCTGATTGGCTCCGGGCGTGGCGGTCAGACCAGTGGGAGCCGCCGGGGGCATCGCGGCAACGGCTTCCGGCGAGTCAGGACTTTCACCGTTCGCATTGGTGGAGGAAACGGTGTAGTAATAAATATTTCCATTCAACGCTGTGGAATCGAGGAAGGTCGTTCCAGAAGTTGTGAACATCGTCGTCTCCGAACCGCTGCTGATCGAGCGTTTGACATTATAACCAGTCGCCCCTACACCGATGGACCAACTCAAACTGACTTGGCCGTTGCCCGGCGTTGCTGTCAGTTGCGCAGGCGCTGAAGGCGCGGCGGTCTGAGGCATGGCCGAAACTTCCGCGCTGATGGGACCAACGCCACCGGCGTTGGTCGCCTGAACCACGTAATAGTAAGTCGTGCCGCCGGCCGCCGTCGCATCGAAATCTGAATTCGTCGGAGAACTGTTTGTCTCGGTATAGACTCCAGAGGTTGTGCCGCGCAAAACGAGATACCCGCTCGCGCCACTGGTGGCGTCCCAAGTCAAACTGACTGAATTGACTCCGGCCACTGCGGCCAATCCCTGCACCTGTCCCGGCGCGGAAGCGGGCGCGGCGCTCGCTTCGTTGGAATAGAAACCCTCGCCAGCGGAGTTGGTTCCTGAAACTTCATAATAGTAAGTGACACCATTGAGGGCAGTCAGGTCGGTGTAATTCGTGGTTGTCGTGGTGTCAAAGTTCGTCTCCAAACCGCTAACGGTCGAGCGTTTCACATTGTAACCGGTGGGACTGCCGGTTGCCGGTGCGGTCCAGGTTAAAACGACTTGTCCACTGCCCGGCGTCGCGGTCAATCCAATCGGTGCCGATGGAAGCGGAACACCCACGACAGAGGCAAACGTGCTGCCGGTGCGAATCTCATCAATGGTGATCGCCTCGCCGGAAGGACTATCCACGCCAAAGGTGTTAATGGCTCCGATGCCAGTCAGGCCCGTGACGGTAAAGTCCGCCGTCGGCACGGTAGATTGTCCCGCGGTCGGGTCCGAATAGACAGCTACATTGGTAAGCGCGCCGGAAGCGTTGTAAGTCAATCTGAACACATAGAAGTTAGGCGTGTTGTAAGTCCGAAGCGTCGCGCTCTTGGTGCTCAAGGTAGAACCCACGGTGTTGGTCGCACTAACATTCACCAGCGAAGGAAATCCCTGGGAACCACTGGCCTGCGTGTAGGCGAACATCAGTCCTTTGCCTGTGCTGTCTTCCATCAGGAAACCGCTGCGATTGCCGCCGTTGTCTCCGGCTTGCTGGAAAATCACGCTGACCCAAACCACCCCGCTCGAAGTCGTGCCGGCGAGGCGTTCGATCTGGTAACTCGCATTGTTTTGAAGCGCCTGATTGCTCGTCGGAAGATTGGCGTAAGCCAAGCCGCCGACAATCGTTCCCGACGCGCCGCAAACCCAGTTACCCTTAAAGCCTGTGCCGGTGCTGGGAGTTCCGTTGGTCAGCGCGCCCGTGGCGTAATTGAACGGTTCGTAAGCATTGAAGTTCAGCACGCCGGTTACATTGACCACCGCCGAAGTAGTCGTCTGCCCAATGTCATCAGACGCCACCGCAGTCAACGAGTGCGCGCCCGGCGAAGTCACGTTCCAGGTTGCGCTGTAGGGGTTCGTCGTGGAATTGGCCACCAGCGCGCCGTCCGCGTAGAACGCGACATTCGTGACGGAATGATCGTCGGCCGCCGCCGCGCCCAATGTCACGGTCGAGCCAATCAACAACGCGCCACCCGTGGCGGGATTGGTCAGCGTAACCGTCGGCGGCAAATCCGCCGCCGTGACATTCACGATCGCGGAAGTAACCGAGTTGCCATTGCTATCCATCGCCACGGCGTCCAGCGTGTGCGCGCCTGCGGATGTGCCGCTCACCACAAAAGTGTAAGGCGACGAAGTCTTGTTCGTTACCAGAGTTGAATCCAGGTAAAGCGCCACGTTCGTGATCGTGCCCGGCGAAACCGACGCAGTCGCTGTGACGTTGAAATTATAAATACTCACCGATTGATTGTTGGTCGGAGTCGTAATGGAAACGGAAGGAAGCGTTCCAGTGACATTCACCACGGCGGAAGTTGTGCTTTGCCCGGCATTATCGGTCGCCACCGCTGTCAGCATGTGCGCACCCGGCGTGGCGATCCACACCGCCGTGTAGGGATTGGTGATGGCATTGCCGATGGATTGCCCATCCACGTAGAAAGAAACATTCGTAACTGCGCTATCGTCAGCCGCCGATGCTCCCAAGGTAACGGTCGAGCCACCGAGAAATAAACTGTTATTCACGGGGTTAGTGAGTGTGACCGAGGGTGGCAAGTCTGCCGCCGTCACATTCACCACGGCGGATGTTACTGAATTACCATCGCTATCAATCGCGACCGCTTGCAACTCGTGAGCCCCGGCCGATGCGCCACTCACAGTAACGGCGTAAGGCGAATTGGTCTTGCTCGCGAACAATACGGTGTCCAAATAGAAATCCACATTCGTGATGTTGCCCGGTGACACGGCCGCATTCGCCGTGACGTTGAAATTATAAATGCTGACCGCCTGGTTGTTGGTCGGGCTGGAAATGGAAACCACCGGAAGCGTGCCGGTGATATTCACGACTGCTGAAGTTGTGCTCTGCCCGGCGCTGTCCGTCGCCACGGCGGTCAACGCGTGAGCGCCGGAAGTCGCAATCCACGCCGCACTGAATGGACTGTTAGTCGCATTGCCCACGAGCGTGCCATCCACGTAGAAACCGACATTGGTTACCGAGTCGTCGTCAATGGCCGACGCTCCAAGTGTTACTGAGGACCCGGTGAGAAATTGATTTCCAGTGGCCGGATTGGTCAGCGTCACCGTGGGAGACAAGTCAGCCGCGGTGATGTTGATTATCGCAGATGTGGCAGTATTTGAGCCGCTGTCCGTTGCCACTGCATACAATGTATGAGCGCCCGCCGACACGCCGCTCGCCGTGTAAGTATAAGGCGCGGATGTGAGGTTGGTGACAAGTGTGGAATCCAAGTAGAACGTGACATTGGCGATTGAGCCCGGAACCACTGCCGCATTGGCGTTGACGTTGAAATTATAAATGCTCACGGTCTGATTATTTGTGGGACTCGTGATGCTCACGTTTACCGGAACCAGTGAAACACCAACAACATCGCCAAATGTCGTGCCCACGCGAAATTCGTCCAGCGTGATTCCCATCGCCGAACCGTCCGCCAAACCGAAATTGACGAGCGACCCAAAACTCGGCAGCCCCGACGAAACCGTGAAATCTGCCGCTGGCGCCGTACCCTGTCCGGCGGTTGGATTGGAATACACCGATATACTGGAAACCACGCCAGCCGTGTAGGTGAATTGCAAAACGTAAAGATTGGTGTTCGCATAAGTCTGCACGGTTGAACTCGTCTTGAGTTGCGTTCCCACCGTGGTCGTGCCACTCATCGCCATCAAACAAGGCTCACCCTGGGTTGAGCCGAATTGCTGGTACGAAAGCATCACGCCCACGCCGCTGCTATTCTCCAGGAACACGCCGCTGCGATTGCCGCCGTTGTCACTGTTTTGCTTGAAAAGAAAACTCACCCACACACTTCCCGAGCTGGGCGCGCCCGCGATGTGCGTGTAGAGGTTGTTCGCGCCGAGCGCCGAAATGGATTTTCCCGCCACCGGCAGACTGGGATACGCGTCGCCGAAAGAGTTAAGCGTCAGTGCGCCCCCGCTCCAGTTGCCGGTGAAACCACCGCCCACACCCGTGCTTTGGTCCGGCGTGCCCGAGGGCGCGGCAGTAGTCGTGTTGAGTTGCGAACCGGTATAGTTCATCGGGTCATAAGCGACGAGTGTCGCTTTGGCATTTGACACGAAAAAGGCCAGGCCAATGCTGCTGAGGAGAGCGACACCGAGCCGGAGGAGCCATGTCCGGTTCACACTAAAGTTCGAGGGGATTGTTTTCATGATTCCGATATGTTGGTTTGCGCTATTATTGGCGTCGTCGCAAACGTCTGCGTTCGCGCCGTAAGACGATTCGACCGCAGGATGCAACGGGTAATTCCGCACGGTATCAAACGACGGCTGTAACTGACTAGCTCCCCAAATGGGTAGTAATTCCGTGAAAGAACGCGCTGTTGTCAAAGTCACACTAACGGCCGCCTTAGTAAGTCTGATTTCATGCGGCTAATAAAATTCACTCGAAAGAAGAGAAGACACGTGATGGGAAAATTCGTAACCTAATCGGGAAGAAAATTGAAAAAACCGGATAAAATTTACGCCGCTTGCGTCAACGTGATCTTACTCCTGCTAACACTTACCCTGTTCTCATGCCTTCCAGCCGTCGCACAAGTGGAAACGCAACCGGCTTTGGAAGCAGGCTGGACCAATCCACCCAATGCCGCACGTCTTCGCGCGTATTGGTGGTGGCTCAACGGCAACGTGACGAAGGCAAGCATTTCCCGCGATCTGGAAGAAATGAAAGCGAAAGGCTTCGGCGGCGCGGTGATCGTTGATGCCGGTGGCGCTGAACAGGAGGGCAATGGTCGCGTGCCGCACGGCCCCGCATTTCTCACGCCGGAATGGCGCGAACTTTTTAAACACACCTTGCGCGAGGCCAATCGCCTTGGCCTGGAAATGAGCCTTAATATCCAAAGCGGTTGGAATCTCGGCGGCCCGATGGTCACTGCGGATGATGCCGCAAAAAAACTCGTCTGGTCGGAATTGCAAATCACCGGCCCCACAAATTTCACGGCTTCGCTCCCATCACCCAGGGCGCGCGAAAATTATTATCGTGATTTATTCGTCGTGGCGTATCGCCTCCAGCGCACCGGAACTGGACATGCAACGCTTCAAAATTGGCAACAGAAGGCGCTCTATAAAACGCTGGAACCTTCCTCGGCGCCAATCTCGACGCCGTTGTTCCAGGAAACTCCAATGGCTGCGGGCGAAGAAGACACGCACAGCGGCGAAGTGATTGACCTCACTGCAAAATTGAATTCCGCTGGCCAACTGGATTGGAGCATCCCTGTTGGCACATGGCAAATCCTTCGGTTCGGCTGCACTATCGGCGAACATTCCTATGTCTCGACTTCCAGCGACGGCTGGAAAGGCTTCGCGATTGACGTCTTCGATGCCGGCGCATTCCAGCGTTATTGGGATGCGGTAGTCGAACCGCTCATCGCCGATGCCGGACCGCTCGCGGGCAGCGCCTTGAAATATTTGCACACGGATAGTTGGGAAGTGGAGGCAGTTAATTGGACGCCTACCTTGCGCGCCGAATTTCTGAAGCGCCGGGGTTACGATCTGCTGCCTTATCTGCCGACCCTCGCTGGACGGATCGTCAACGATCGCGAATTGAGCGATCGCTTTTTGGCGGATTACCGCAAGACGCTCGGCGACCTCGCGATTGATAATCACTACCGCCTCTTTCGCGACAACGCCCACCGGCATGGTTTGGAAATTCATCCCGAGTCCGGCGGACCGCACGCGGTACCGATTGACGCCCAGCGCTGCCTCGGCTGGGACGATGTTCCCATGAGCGAATTCTGGGCGTGGTCGTGGATGCACCGCATCGGCGATGAAAACCGTTACTTCGTCAAACAACCGGCCTCGGCGGCGCACACTTACGGCCACGTCATCACGCAGGACGAAGGCTTCACCACCATCGGGCCGCATTGGCAGGAAACCATTTGGGACAATCTCAAACCGTCGTTCGACAAAGCGATCTGCGAAGGCATGAACCGACTCGTGTGGCATGCGTTCGTTTGTTCGCCCGCTGAAATGGGCGTGCCCGGCCAGCAATATTTTGCGGGGACACATTTGAATCCGAATGTCACGTGGTGGTCGAAGGCCGGACCGTTTTTGAATTACATCAACCGTTGCCAATTCATGATGCAACAAGGGCTTTTCGATGCGGACGTCTGCTATTACTACGGCGACCATGTCCCCAATTTCTCGCAATTAAAAAAATCCGATCCCGCGAAAATCCTGCCCGGTTACGATTACGATGTCATCACCGAGGAAGCCTTGTTGGAACGGATGTCGGTTCGCGATAAGCGGCTGATGCTTCCCGACGGGATGAGTTATCGCGTGCTGGTATTGCCGGATCGCGCAATCATTTCATTGCCGGTGCTGCGCAAATTGAAGGAACTCGTCGCGAATGGCGCAACTGTGATCGGCCCCAGGCCGGTTCAAGCGAGCGGCCTGCAAGGGTATCCCGAAAGCGATGCGGAGGTGGCGAAATTAGCCGCCGGTATCTGGGGTAATTGTGATGGAAAAAATGTGACTGAATTTTCGTTTGGCCAAGGGCGAATCATTTGGGGTCGGACCGCGCGGGAAGTCCTGCGGGCCGATGGCATCCAGCCTGATTTTGAATTTAGCGGAGGCGGAACAAACACCGACATTGATTATATCCACCGCACGGCTGGAAATACGGAAATCTATTTCGTCGCCAACCGCTCGAAGCATTCAGAAAATCTGCTCTGCCAATTTCGGGTGGCCGGCAAAGTTCCGGAATATTGGAACGCGGTTTCCGGCGAACATTATTTCGTGGACGGCAGCGCTGAACCGGACGGGCGCACGAAGGTCGCATTAACGCTGGATCCTTGCGGTTCCGGGTTCGTGATTTTTCGCGGCACGAATGCGCCAGCGAATATCCAAGCCGGTGGGAATTTTTTGAAATTGTCTCCGCGCACGGAACTTGAAGGGCCGTGGACGGTAAATTTTGATCCGAAATGGGGCGGACCTGAATCGGTGGAATTTCGGCAACTGGCAAGTTGGACGGCGCGGCCCGAACCCGGCATCAAATATTATTCGGGCACGGCCATTTACAGGAAGCGTTTCGATTTGCCGCCCGGCGGGGCAAAATCCGATTCGCAGCTTTGGCTTGATCTCGGGGAAGTCCATGAACTGGCTGAAGTCCGATTGAATGGAAAAAATCTTGGAGTGCTTTGGACACCGCCGTTTCGCGTCAACATCAGCGACGCGGCCACGCCGCTGCGTAACGAACTCGAAATCGAAGTGGTAAACTTTTGGCCGAACCGAATCATCGGCGATCAATCTCTCCCAGCGGCGCAGCGCTTCACCCGTACGAACATTCGCAAGCTCACGGCAACGACCGCCCTGATGGAGTCCGGTCTGATCGGCCCGGTGCGGATTTTGGCGCAGCCTTGAGTTTGTATTTCAGACTGTGGCTGGCTTTTTTTTAAGAGGTTGTTGCTGGAACATTCTTTGCGTTTTTCCGTCATATAGAGAACGAGAATCGAGAAAGAAAAGGCCAGAAATTTTTTTGAATTGAAACGAAAGTTGACGGAACCCAAATACGTATTACGCTAGGGCCCGGTTCCTTAACGAAACACATTGTCACGAAGAGACTTTGAATCCTATGAACAGATTAAAATCCATTCTTATCGTCGCGGCACTCATCATCACCTCACTGCCCTTGATGGCGCAGCAAAAACGCGTCAGCCCGCATGAAACCATCAGCGCGGTCATTGGAGGAAATCGCGTCATAGTTATATATGGACGCCCCTACTCAAAAAATCCCAAGAACAGCGAGATTCGCAAAATCTGGGGCACGCTTGTTCCTTATGGCCAGGTTTGGCGCACTGGCTCGGACGAAGCCACGCTGCTGATCACGCAAAAGCCAATCGTCTTCGGCGAAACTACAATTCCTGCGGGAGCTTACACCCTGTGGACGTTGCCCACGGAGGACGGGGCAAAATTGATCATCAATAAACAAATCGGCCAATGGGGTGTGGGACCAAATTCCTATGACGAAAAACAAGATGTCGCGCGAGTGGACATGAAAAAAGAATCTGTGGATGCGCCGGTGGATCAATTTACGATGGCGGTTGAAAAAAATCCCTCGGGCGGCGGAGTAATCAAGTTGACTTGGGAAAACACCCGCTTCTCAGCGCCGTTCACCGTTCAGAAATAGTCTAATCGCTTAGCCGCACGCGGCCGATTTTATGAATTTGAGAAAGGCCGTTTTTTTTTGCGCACTGATTTGCGGATTATTTTTCAGCCGAAGTTTAACGGCCCAGGTTTCCGATTCTTCGCAGGCTATTCTTCATGACCTGCAAAGTTTTCGCCAGATGGGCAGCGTGCTTTATGTCGCTGCCCATCCCGACGATGAAAATAACGAACTGATCGCCTACCTCGCGCGCGGACGGGATTATCGCACGGCTTACATGTCACTGACTCGCGGCGATGGCGGGCAGAATGTGTTGGGGCCGGACTTCGGCGAAAAGCTGGGCGTCGCACGCACCCAGGAATTACTGGCTGCCCGGCGCGTGGATGGCGGCAGGCAATATTTTTCTCGCGCGGTAGATTTCGGTTTCTCTAAGGACTACCGTGAGACACTTGGCTTCTGGGACAAACAGGGAGTGTTGTCGGACATCGTGCGCGTCATCCGCACTTTTCGTCCTGACGTGATGATCACCCGTTTTTCCACGATACCCGGCGGCACGCACGGGCATCATACCGCGTCCGCCATTCTCGCTTTGGAAGCCTTCAAACTCGCCGGCGATCCCAAAGCCTTTCCCGAACAACTCGGAGAACTCACCCCTTGGCAACCCACGCGCATTCTCTGGAACGGTTCAAGTTTCGAGAGCGGAAAAAATGGCACCAACGCGATCACCATTAATGCCGGTGGCAAAGACCCCGTGACCGGAGAATCATTTTCCGAAATCGCCGCGCGCAGCCGCTCCATGCACAAGACTCAGGGTCTCGGCGGCTTCAGAGGGCGCAACGGTGACGGCCCCCGTACCGAGCGATTCCAACTCCTCGCCGGCTCGCCAGTCACCAACGACATCCTCGACGGCATCGACCCCACTTGGAGTCGCGTGTCCGGCGGTACGCCCATTCGCGCGCAATCCGACCAAATCATCGCGCAATTCAACCCACAATCCCCCTCCGCCAGCGTCCCCGCCTTGCTCGAACTGCGAAGCGTTCTCTCCGCCTTGCCAGTCAACGATCCCGTCGTCGCAGAAAAACGCGCGCAACTCGATCACATTATCCAATCCTGCCTCGGCCTCGAATTCACAACGTCCTTCTCACCGTCCGAAGTCGTTCCCGGCGAAAAAATCAACGTAAGTCATTCTGCCATAATTCATTCCAGCGTTCCCGTGCGCTGGGTGGCCGTGCGTTACCCCGGTATCAAGGGCGAAGCCCGCAAAGGCGTTGAACTCCACGCGAATCAATCAGCCTCCCTCACCTCCACCGAAACACTGCCCGCCGGCACGCCCTTGACCGAACCTTACTGGCTCCGCAACGAAGGAACCGTCGGCATGTCCCGCGTGGATGATCCTTCGCTCATCGGCCGTCCGGAAAATCCATCCGCGTTTCCCATCGAACAAGTTTTTGAAGTCGGCGGACAAACGATCACCGTGCCCGACGACTCCGCCCGTCTCGACGTGATCCCGCCCGTGTGGCTCCATTTTGTTTCTGACATCGCGTTACTGACTCCCGGGACCTCGCGTTCCGTCGCAGTTGAAATCACTGCCTCCCGCGCTGGCGCGAAGGGCGACCTGCGATTGGACGCACCCACCGATTGGAAAATTTCTCCCTCCAAACAATCGTTCCACCTGGCGAAAGTTGGCGAACATGCCCAATTTGAATTCACCATCACCGCCCCGTCTCACGCTGCCACCGCAAAAATTATCGCCAGCGCGGAAGTCGGCGGCGTGCGTTATCAAAACCAGCACGAGGTCGTTTCCTATCCGCATTTCCCGCGCCAGTTGCTCCAGCCGCTGGCGAGCACGAAAGCGCTCAGTGTTGATCTCGCGACTCGCGGTCACACCGTTGGATATTTGCCCGGCGCGGGCGACAGCCTCGCCGAAAATCTCCAACAGATGGGTTACTCCGTCACGCTGCTCGATGACAATCTCACCCCGGAAAAATTGCGCGGACTGGACGCCATCGTCATCGGCGTTCGCGCCTATAATGTCCGCACCAACATCGCCTCGGAACTGCCCGCGCTCTTCGCCTATGCCGAAAACGGCGGCACGGTCATCGCCCAATACAACCGTCCCACCGGTCTGCTCACGAGCAAACTCGCCCCGTATGAATTGCATCTCTCCGGTGAGCGCGTGACCGACGAAACTGCGGCGGTGACTTTTCTCGCGCCCGAACATCCGGTCTTGAATACTCCCAATAAAATCACTGACGCCGATTTCTCCGGATGGATTCAAGAGCGCGGAATTTATTTTCCCGACCGATGGGATGACCATTTCATACCCATTCTAGCGTGCCACGATTCCGGCGAATCACCGCTCAAGGGCAGCCTGCTCGTCGCGCAATACGGCAAAGGCTATTTTGTTTACACCGGCTTGGTTTTCTTCCGCGAACTTCCCGCTGGCGTGCCCGGGGCCTACCGCTTGTTCGCCAACCTGATCTCGCTCGGAAAATGAAATGAAACGTGATCCCGCCACGGAACTTTCCGCGCGTGAAAGTGAAGAGACCGGCTTGCCCTGGCCGCACACGTGGAAGGCCGTTTATCTTTTAGTCATCGGCAGTTTTATTCTTTGGGTTGCGTTGCTCATCGCCCTGACGAATTTCACTTCATGAGCCCGCTGGATTTTGTCGTCCTCATCGCCTCCATGCTCGGCATCGCCGGTTACGGCATCTGGCGCACGCGCGGACCGCAAAACCTGAAAGCCTACCTGAAAGGCGACGGCCGAACCCCGTGGTTTGCCATCGGCCTTTCCGTCATGGCCACTCAAGCCAGCGCCATCACCTTTCTCTCCACTCCGGGACAAGGCTATCTCGGCGGACTCGCATTTGTGCAGATTTATTTCGGCATGCCAATCGCGTTGATCATCATCGCCGCCGTCTTCCTGCCGATCTTTCGCCGCCTGAATGTCTATACCGCCTACGAATTCCTCGGCAAACGCTTCGACCCCAAAACCCGCCTGCTGGGCGTTGCCATATTTCTTCTCCAACGCGGCTTGGGCGCGGGCTTGACGATTTACGCGCCCGCCATTGTCTTGACCACCGTCTTCGGCTGGCCGTTGAACCTGACCATCATTTGCAGCGGCGTGCTCGTGATCATCTACACCGTCATCGGCGGCAGCGACGCCGTCACCGTCACGCAAAAATATCAACTCGGCATCATCTTCGCCGGCATGATCGCCGCGTTTTGTTTGCTCGTCATGAAACTGCCCGCCGGGATGGGCCTGGGCGATATCACCGCTCTCGCCGGTGGATTTCATAAACTCAAAGCCGTGAATTTTTCCACGGACGTTCACGAGCGATATACTTTCTGGTCGGGCCTGTTGGGTGGAACTTTTCTCATGCTTTCCTATTTCGGCACCGACCAATCGCAGGTGCAACGCTACATCGGCGGCGCGTCGTTGCGCGAAGGCCGGCTCGGTCTCATGTTCAATGCCGTCTGCAAAATCCCGATGCAATTCTTCATTTTGTTCCTCGGCGTTTTGCTTTTTGTTTTTTATCAATTCGAGCCGCCGCCGCTCTTTTTCGATCCCGCCTCGAAACATTATTCCGCCGACGAAAAATTGCGCGCTTACGAAACCGAATTCAATTCGTACCACGCCCAAACGCGTGAAGCGCTCGAAGCCTGGTTGAACGCCCGCCATCACGGCGATGCCTCCGCCGCCGCGGGCGCTTTCACTGCCGCTTCGACGGCGCATGAACACGGCGAAGAGATTCGCAAGGACGCTGCGAAGGAATTGCAGACCGCCCATTCCGGCGCGACTGCGAACGACGCCGATTATGTCTTCATCACTTTTATCCTTCACCAACTGCCTCACGGCGTGATCGGTTTGCTCGTCGCGGCATTTTTCGCCGCCGCGCTGTCGTCCAAAGCCGCCGAATTGAACGCGCTCAGTTCCACCACGACCATTGATTTTTACCGCAACCTCATCAATCGCGATGCCACGGACCACGCCTGCCTGATCGCCTCCAAATGGTTCACGGCGCTCTGGGGTTTTGCCGCGATCGGTTTTGCGCTTTATGCGCATCTGGTGGAGAATTTGATCCAGGCTGTGAATATTCTCGGCTCAATTTTTTATGGTGTGTTGCTGGGCCTTTTCGTCGTCGCATTTTTTGTTAAGCGGGTCGGGGGCAGCGCGGTGTTTTGGGGCGCGCTGGTGGCGCAGGCGCTGGTATGCGTTCTATATTTTAAATTGACCATTTCCTATCTGTGGTATCCGCTCATTGGCTGCGCCGCGTGCGTGGCGTTCAGTCTCATGTTCCAAACCATTCTCGGCAGCAGCGAAAAGACGAACCCAATACCCGCGTCATGAATTCTCCCGTGATTTGTTTTGGACAACAGCCCTGCGGTTTTTTTCCGAAACGCTTTTTAGTCGCGAAAATCCAAACCGCCCGCCGTCTGCAAAGCGAGATCGGCGGCGAGATCGTTTTTTTCTTTCACGACAGCGACCATGACCCGCGTGAAACCAAGACCGCCCTGCGCCATCGCAAGACCAATGAACCGGCCCACCTGAACTTCGCCTTCGCCAATAAGACCCAGCGGAAATTTTCGCCGCTGCATCTCAAACAAATTCCGCCCGACTGGCAGAAAAAAACCGCGTTGCAGTTGCCCAACTACGTGGAGAAACCCTTGATCGAAATGTTTGAAAGCGTCTCCGCTTCCAACATCGCGGATTTCTGCCTCGAGATGTATCGCCGGATGGGTTTGCTCGACGGCATCCGGGTCGTGCGTTCCAGCGATCCCGAATTGCGCCGCGCGGCTTGCGACATTCCGGATTTTTTTGCCGATGTTTCCCACGCGGGTGAAATCGTTCGCGCGCGCTTTTGTGGCGACTGCCTGAAATTGCACGAAGGCGGTAATGAGTTTATCGTCCTGCCATTGCAAACTTTTGCCAAAGAGCAAATCAGTCCCGTGCGCGATACCCGCTTGCGCTGGATGCAATCCATTCTCCATTGCACGCACTACATTGCCGGTGCGGGCGAGCAGGCCTATCTCCGCCACGAAGATGCGCCGGAAATTAATTTCGTCGTGCGCGATACCATTGACCGGCCTGAAGAAGCTTATGTCGAACTCTCCTGAATTGCCTCCTCTGCTCGTCTTTGGCGCGCATCCCGACGACATTGAATTCGGCTGCGGACCCGTCATCGCCAGCGAGACGCGCGCCGGGCGCAAAGCGCATTTTATCGTTTGTTCACGCGGCGAAGCGGGCACGCATGGCACGCCCAAACAGCGAACAGCCGAGGCAAAGAAATCCGCCGCCTTGCTGGGCGCGACCATCGAGTTTATCGAACTCGACGGCGATGCTCATCTGGAAATTCGCGCCGCGCACGCGCTCAAACTGGCGGAAATTTTGCGGCGCGTTCGCCCCGGTGTCGTGCTCGCGCCGAGCCTCGCGGAAAATCAACATCCCGACCACTGGCGTCTGGGCACACTGGTTCGCGATGCCGCCCGCCTCGCGCGTTATGGCGGGCTCAAGGAACTGCGCCGCCAGCCGCCGCACGCCATTCAGCAATTATTTTTCTACGCCGTCACCCCCGAAGCTGAACCCGCGGACATCACCCCGATTCTCATTGATGTTTCATCGCCGGAATTGATCAACGCCTGGACCGCTGCGATGAAAGCGCATGCCAGCCAGACCTCCGCCATTAACTATATCGAATTGCAACTGACCCGCGCCCGGCTCCTCGGCGCGCGCGCGGGCGTTGGTCACGCGGTCGCTTTGTTCCCCAACGAACCGCTGCTGCTTCTTTCATTGGCGCAAGCCGGTCGCGGCGCGCGGCGGTTTTGATATGGATTCCGACCGCCCATTAAGAATCGGCATCACCTGTTACCCCACCGTTGGCGGCAGCGGCATCCTCGCATCCACTCTCGGTGAAATTCTCGCGCAACGCGGACACGAAGTTCACTTCATCAGTTACGAACGCCCCTTCCGCATGCCCGCCCAGGCGCCGCGACTTTTTTTTCATCCGGTGGTGATCAACGATTACGGCCTTTTCAAATATCCTGATTATACTTTGCCGCTCTCGGTGAAAATGGCGGAGGTAAGCCGCGACTGCCAGTTGGATATTCTCCACGTGCATTACGCCGTACCGCACGCCACCGCTGCGATGCTTGCGCGCTCCATGCTGCCGCCGAAACAGCAACCCCGCGTCGTCACCACGCTCCACGGCACGGACACCACCTTGCTCGGCAGCGACCCCGGTTATGGCCCCGCCATCCACCACGCGCTGACCCACTCCGACGCGGTGACAGTCGTATCGGATTATTTAAAATCCGAAACTCAACGCGTGCTCGGCTTCCATCGCCCGATGGAAGTCATCCATAATTTTTTTGAACCCCGCGCCGCGCGACGCTCAAAAGAAGACGTGCGCCGCGAACTCGGTTTGCGCGACGAAGTCATGGTGCTCCACTCCTCCAACTTGCGGCCCGTAAAACGAATTGATTTGCTGCTGGAAACCGTGGCCCGGATTCAATCGCGCCATCCCTTCAAGCTCGTTATCCTCGCCGGTGGAAATTTTGCTCCGTTTGCCGAAGCCGTACGGCGGTTGCAACTTGAGGACCGTGTGATCGTCCGCGAAAATATTCTGGCCATCGAAGACTATCTGCAAGCCGCCGACATCGGCCTGTTCACTTCCGAAAACGAAAGCTTTTGTTTAAGCATTCTCGAAGCCATGTGCTTCGCCTGCCCCAGCGTCGCCACGCGAGTCGGCGGCATTCCCGAAGTCGTTCAGGACAATATCACGGGAATCCTTGGCGCATTCGGCGACTCTGAACATCTGGCGCGCTCAGTCGAAAAACTGATTGATGACCCCACCCTTCGGACAACGATGGGACGCGCCGCCCAAACCCGCGCCCGCGAACAATTCTCCGCCGCCGCCATCGTCCCCCGCTACGAAGCCCTCTACCGCCGCGTCTGCGCCACCGCCGCCATTCCCGGGTAATCCCCCGCTTATACGCAGGGATGACCAAAATTAGCGATCTAACAAACGCTACCCTCGTCACCTGCAACCGCCAACCGAACGCACTCCGTCTCTCTCCCCACGACCGCGTGGGGAGAGAGACGGAGAGAGGGGCCGTCTTATCTAAAATAACCCAAAGATCTAAATCACAACCTCCAAGTCCCGCAACGGCGACCAACAATTTAGCGCACGGTAGGGCTGCGCTGCCGCTCCGCCGTCCGAAATCCCGCAGGGACGACCGAACTTAGCCCAGCAATTTATTGCTGGGTTCACATCCGTTACAAATCAAATCCCGCCAGCGACGAAAGAAATCGCCAATCCACCAAAGGCTCTCCCGCGTCAACGCACCCCGCCAACCGAACGTCCTCCGTCCCTCTCTCCCCACGACCGCGTGGGGAGAGAGCCGGAGAGAGGGGCCGTCTTATCTCAAATAACAAAGTCTAAATCACAACCTCCAAGTCCCGCAACGGCGACCAACAATTTAGCGCACGGTAGGGCTGCGCTGCCGCTCCGCCGCCCGAAGTCCCGCAGGGACGACCGAACTTAGCCCAGCCATTTATGGCTGGGTTTGCCTTCGTTACAAATCAAGTCCCGCAGGGACGAAAGAATTTTTCTCTTGGAACCAAAACCTCACCCACTCGCCCAACGCTTCTCATTAACCCCCAACTTCAGTTGGGGGGAACCCTCACCGAAAACAACTCACCTCTATATCGAGCGAAGCGAGGCGAGCCCAGGCGAGCATCCTCCTATCACCCACGCAGCCGCCGCAAGACTTCGCACCGCACCCTCTTGCCATTTGCGCGGTCGCGTTTCTCTCGTGATAAAAAACGAATTGCGGCGTTGACTTCGCTTCGGGGTGGATTTTGAATGGAGTTTGCCCCTATGAATTGGCGTCGTAATAACCACATCAAGGCAATCGTTTCATTTTGTCTGTTCGTCGCAATCGCAGCGCGCATCTCGGGCGCAAGTTTGCCCAAGGGAGTTCAGCCGTTCGTTGCACAATATTGCTCGGAATGCCACGACAAGGACACCAGCAAAGGCGGGCTGGATTTGACGGCCCTGAAATTCGACCCCGCCAGTTCCACCAATTTCTCCGAATGGGTGCTCATCCACGACCGGGTAAGCAAAGGCGAAATGCCGCCGAAGAAAAAGAAAGTGCGCCCGGACGCCTCGGCCGCAGCGGTGTTCACAAATTCATTGGCCGCCGCGCTCACGGATGCGGATCGTCTGCGCATGGCGAAAGAAGGCCGCGCAACCCAACGGCGGCTCAACCGCTACGAATACGAAAACACGTTGCGCGACCTGCTCCACGCTCCGTGGTTGCAACTAAAAAATTCCCTGCCAGAAGATCCGGAGTTGGATCGTTTCAAAATCGGCGACGCTTTGACGATGTCGCACGTCCAGATGGCGCGGTATCTCGCCGCAGCCGATTACGCGCTCCGGCAAGCGATGGCCACTCAAGCCGAGCCGCCCAAAACCGTGGTGAAACGCTATTACGCGCGCGATCAGAATAGTTACACCAAGCCGATGACGTTCACCGTGTTCAACAACGCGCCCGAACGAGCCACGTTTCCCGTGCTCGCTTTTGCCGGGCAAGCCGACGTGCGAAGCAGCAAAGCTCCCATCACCAGCACCAATCCCGCGTTGCGCGAGTTGGAAGGCGTCGGTGTCGTGGCGAGCGCATACGAACCGATCGAGCCAAGATTCAATCAATTCCGGGCTCCCGTCGCCGGCCACTATAAACTTCGTTTCAACGCCTACACGGTTTGGGTCGGCCCGGGCACCAGCAATAATTGGTTCGTCCCCAATCTCGACGATATTTCGCGCGGCCATCGCGACGAGCCGGTGGTAATTTATTCGGATACCCCGCCGGGAATTTTGCGCTGGCTGGGCAAGTTCGATCTGACGCCGGAACCCGCCGTTCACGAAATTGATACCTGGCTCCTCGCCGGTGAACAGATTCGGCCCGATGCCGGACGCCTCTTTCGCTCACGCCCCGGCCCCGGTCGCTGGCAAAATCCGCTCGCGGAAAAAGACGGACAGCCCGGCGTCGTCTTCCGCTGGCTGGAAGTGGAAGGTCCGATTTATGACCAATGGCCCGCCGCCGGACAGAAGTTGCTCTTCGCCGATCTTCCCATGGTGAATCGCAAACCGGCAGACGACGAGCTTCGCACCGTGTCCATGAACCAATCCAAAAAACGCGGGACGGACACCGCCAGGGGCATCGAAGTCATCTCCACGAATCCCGACGCCGACGCCCAACGCCTTCTCCACGAATTCATCCAGCAAGCGTATCGCCGCCCCATTAGCGACAACGACGTGAAGCGCTTTCTGCCTGTCGTGCAAAGCGTGATGAAAAATGGCAACAATTTCACCGACGCCATGATCGCCGCCTACACCGCCGTGTTATGCTCGCCCGAATTCATTTGCCTCAAAGAAAAACCCGGCCGTCTCGATGACTACGCGCTCGCCTCGCGCCTCTCGTATTTTCTTTGGAACACCACGCCGGATGCGGAACTGCGGCGCTGCGCGGAAAACAATCAACTGCATCGTCCTGAAGTCTTGCGCGCCCAAACCGAACGCCTGCTGGACGATCCCAAATCCCGCCAATTCACCGATGCCTTCCTGGACTATTGGCTCGACCTCCGCAAAATCGTCGCCACCGCGCCCGACGGCAATCTCTACCCCGATTATTATCTCGACGATCTGCTCAGCGAATCCGCGCTCGAAGAAACGCAAACTTTCTTCGCCACGCTGCTGCGCGAAAATTTACCCGCGCGCAACATCGTCTCCTCGGACTTCGCCATGCTCAATGAACGGCTCGCGCTCCATTACGGCTTGCCCCCTGTGCAAGGCGTCGCGCTACGCCGCACACCCTTGCCACCCGATAGCCCGCGCGGCGGACTCCTCACCCAAGCCGCCGTCCTCAAAGTCACTGCCAACGGCACAACCACTTCCCCCGTGCTGCGCGGCGCCTGGATCGAGGAACGCATTCTCGGCGAGAAGCCGCCGCCCCCGCCGCCCAATCTCCCCGCCATCGAACCCGATACCCGCGGCGCCGTCACCATCCGGCAGCAACTCGAAAAACATCGCACCCAGGAAACGTGCAATGCCTGTCATGCGAAAATTGACCCCGCCGGTTTCGCGCTCGAAAGCTTTGACGTAATGGGCGGCTGGCGCACTCGCTATCGTGCCGAAGGCGAAGGCACGCCCGAACGCGGCATCGGCAAGGGCGGCCAGAAATTCGCCTTCCATTACGCGCAACCTGTTGACCCCAGCGGCGAATTGCCCGACGGACGAAAATTCAATGACGTTCGCGATTTAAAACGCCTCCTCCTCGCCGACGAAAAACAAATCGCCCGCAATCTCGCCCGTCAACTCGCGGTCTATGCCACCGGCGCGCCAATTCATTTCGCCGACCGCGAAATCATCGAAGGAATTTTGCAACGCTCCGCTGCCAGCCAATACGGCGTGAAAAGTATCATTGAAGAACTGGTGCAGAGCGATTTATTCCTGAACAAATAGAGTCTCGACTTTGGCAAAAAATTGTGTTTACTAACCCTTAACCAGCCGCCATGAACTCGCATTCAAACCGCGCCTCCGCCGGGCCCTTCGTCTCCACCACCCGCGCATTGTCCCGCCGGAAGTTCCTTCGCAGCGCGGGCATTCTGCTTTCGCTGCCACTGCTCGATGCCATGACGCCCGCGTTCGCGATGGAGAAACGCATCGCCGCCGACACGAAGCCGCGCCGCATGCTGGGAATCTGCAACAACCTCGGTTTGCTGCCGGATAATTTTTTCCCCAAGACCACCGGAGTTGACTACGAACTCTCGCCGTATCTCGAAATTCTCAAATCCCATCGCGACAATTTCACCGTCTTCAGCGGCGTCTCGCATCCCGACGTGGATGGCGGCCATCCCGCCGACAACTGTTTCCTCACCGCCGCGCCGCATCCGGGAAGCGGCGGCTTTCGCAACACCATTTCCCTCGATCAATATGTCGCCGAACGCATCGGCAACCGCACCCGTTTTCCTTCGCTGACTCTCGGCGTTAATGTCCTTCAGGGCTTGCGCAGTCTTTCCTGGACCGGTTCCGGCGCGCTGATTCCCTGCGAGGAAAAAGCCGCGGAAGTTTTCAGCCGCATGTTTTTGCAAGGCACAAAAGCCGAAACCGACGCGCAGATGCGGAAACTCGAAACCGGCCAGAGCATCCTCGACGCCGTGGCAGGCCAGGCGAAAGATTTGCAACGCAACGTCGGCGCGCGCGATCGCGATCGGCTCGACCAATATTTCACCAGCGTCCGCGAATTGGAACAGCGCATGCAAATGTCACGCGAATGGGAACTCAAACCCAAGCCGAAAGTGACCGCCCCCATGCCGCTTGATCCCGCCAGCCCCAAGGCCTACATGGAAAAAGTGCGGCTGATGTATGACATGGCGCGGCTGGCGTTTGAGACCGATTCCACCCGCTCGATTTCCTTGCTGCTCGACAGTGTGAACTCCCCCGCGATTGATTTGGGAGAAATGAAAACCAGCGATGGCTACCACAATCTTTCGCACCACGGAAAATCCAAGGAGAAGCTCGCGCAGTTGAAAGCCATTGACGAATGGCACATGAAGTTGCTCGCGGAATTGTTCGATCATCTTAACGGCGTGCGCGAAAATGGCGAACCGCTGCTTGATCGCACGATGATTCTTTACGGCTCCAACCTCGGCAACGCCAACACGCACGTGACCACCAACATGCCGACGATCTTCGCGGGCGGCGGTTTCAAACACGGCCAGCATCTCGCATTCGACGCCGTCCATAATTATCCCCTGCCCAATCTTTTCGTCTCCATGCTGCAACGCATGGACATCGAAACGGACAAGTTCGCTTCGTCCACCGGAACCATGCGCGGTTTGGCGATGGCCTAAATCGTCGCCAAATATTTTTATTCGTCAGGCTCGGTGTTGAATTTGGATCACCGAATCCGAAGTTCCGTTGCCACCGGCGGCAAATTTGTTTCGCAGTTGTGTCGGCAGAACCGGTGTCGCTCCCGCCTGAGAACAAACGAAACCGGCCACCTGCGTCGCAAAAATGTGAACTTGATCGAGGTCGAGTTTGTTCAGCAATCCCATCGTCAACGCCGCCGTGAAGGCATCTCCCGCGCCGACCGTGTCCACCACGTTCACTGGCTCGGATACCCGCTCCGACCACCGGCCGTCCTGATAAAGAAAACTGCCGCGCGGCCCCCGGGTCAACACGATCACTTGTAAATGGAAAAGCTCGGCCAGGCGCTCCATCTGTTGCCGCGGCTCGATTCCCAAATCAAACATCCCCGCCAAAACCGGAAGTTCCTGGTCATTCAACTTGAGCACATTCGCCATTTGCAGCGACTCTTCGATAATTTCGCGCGAGTAATATGGCTGGCGCAAATTGATGTCGAAAATGCGCAACGCCCCCGCGGGCGCCGCCGCCATCAACTGCCGGATGCATGACCGCGAGCGCGTATTTCGCTGGGCCAGGGTGCCGAAGCAGATCGCGTTCGCCTCGCTGACCGCGCTCTGTGCGGCTTCCGTTGGCGCGAGCCAATCCCACGCCACATCCTCATGGATGGTGAATTGCGGCACGCCGTCTTCGCAGAGCGTGACTGCCACCGTTCCCGTGGGTTTGCCCGCATCAATTTGCATGACGCCATCCGCGATTTTCATCTCATTGAATCGCTGAAGAATCTCACGTCCCAAAGAATCCTCCCCGACCCGGGTGATGACCGAAGCATTCGCGCCCAGCGACCGGGCATGAAAAGCAAAATTGGCGGGAGCGCCGCCCAACTGCCTGCCGGCGGGCATCAAATCCCACAAAACTTCGCCGATGCCAATGACCTTATAAATCATACATTACAAACGCGCACATTCCCCGAGACTCAAAATTTTTATCGAAATTTTTGTTTTCATTCCCACGCCGATTTCAACTCATGGACTTTCAACGAAATAATATTCGCAGTCCCGCCCTGGCAGGAAAGTTTCACGCTTTGGTTTTGCGGCAGCGCCTTCGCCATCGGCATATAGAGCAATCCGTCTCCGCCAAAAATATCGAGCGAAGCGCGGTCCACAAAAATGTGCAGCGAAATTTTCCCTTCTTGCGGCACTAGCGCGGACTGGCTTCCCATGCAGGAAAGCTTCTGCGTCGCGACCTCATAAGTGATCGGCACGCCACGGATTTCAAACGTGATTTCCCGGGCGTCACCGATGGAAATCTCCGCTTCGATCTCGGCCAGATCCACATTGATTCCCGCCAGCGGATTTTTTTCCGGCGCGAGTGGCTGCGGCGGGACAATCTGCGTTTTTTGGCGAAGGGATTTGAGTTCTCGCGCGGGGTTGACGGAGAGCGATAAACCGGAACTTGTGGAACGCCAGGCCAGTTCCACCGGCAATCCCATCATCTGATTGAACGTCAGGCCGCGAAAAATTTCTCCATTCGGCAGCCTGCCCCACGGTATCAGAATACAACGGCCATCGCTTTCGGGAATGTCTGAAAACACTTGCGACGCATACCAACAGTTGCCGTTTTGCAAACGCTGAGGCTGGGTTTCAGGCGTAAATTTTTTGCCATCAAAGTCCCCGATCAAATAAACTCCGCTGGCCCCGAAGAAAACCCAGCGCCTCGAATGCGTATCGCCTTCCCTGGGGACCTGGAAAAAATTCGGGCACTCGGCATCGCCGGGAAGCGTGAAATCCTGGAGCTTGTTCCAATGTTTCAGATCACGTGAATCAAAAATCGCATAATTATTTCCTTCCAGGTAAAGCGCCATCACCCATTTTTTTTCCGGCTCGAACCAGACCAGCTTGGGATCGCGATTCTCACCGACGATATGGCCCAGCACGGGATTGTGTTCGTATTTAGTCCACGTGCGTCCGCGGTCATTGCTGTACGCAATTTCCTGGGTGAAAGGTTTGCCCGCTGCCGTGGCCATGGCGACGAGCGCCGGCTCTTTTCCAGTCTGAAAACCGCCGGTATTGTTCCAATCCACCGCCGCCGAACCGGAATACATCATCCCATGTTCATCGGGATACAAGGCTTCCGGCAAATCTTTCCAATGAACCAAATCTTTGCTCACCGCATGCCCCCAATGCATGTTGCCCCAGTTCCAGCCGTAAGGGTTGTGCTGATAAAATAAATGATATTCGCCCTGATAAAAAACGAGGCCGTTGGGATCGTTCAACCAGCCGTGCGGCGCGGTGAAATGAAATTGAGGCCGGCGCGCTTCATGACGCAACTCTTTGGCGTTCTTGATCGCCGCGGATTGGTCAATCAATCGCAAGCCAGTTGAGTTCTCCGGCAGCTTGTCCACTTTGATGGTAATTTTTTCGCCGCGAAAGGGTGTGGCATCCATGAACGCCCACCAATCGGGTTGTCCATTCGCAAGTTCAATGTCGAACTCACGTTCCATCTGCCCGTTCGCCATGATACTGACGCGGCACATCGGCGCGCCATTTTTTACCGGCAGGTTGAGATACGGTTGCGTGATTTCCATTTCGCGCGTCACGTCGCGCAGAATAATTTCGGCACGGATGCGTTTATCGCTTTGCACGATTTGATCCACATTGATATGCCCCCATCCGCCGGTCGCGTGGTCAACGATTTCCAGCGTGACGTTCTTGCCGATAAGTTTGCTGGTATCCCACTGTGCGGGCTGCAATCGCTCACTGCCGCCGGGCTGCGTGTTCGGTCCGGTGGCGGTGCGCACCATCTTTCCATCCACTAACAGATTGAGACAGGTCTTGCCTTCCCATCCACCACCGCCGATCAGAAACTGAATATACTTGCGCCGGACGACAAAGGGCGGCGAAGTCAATGTGCCTTCCGCGTCATCTCCGCCATTGAAGGAATTAGCCAAGCCATTCCCCTGAAAGCCGTCCACCTTCATTTGATTGGGCAAAGTGCCGTGGGCCGGTCCGTTTCCAAAAGCCGTTCCCGAAACTTTCCAATCCCCGTAGCTTGTGCCCTCAAAATCCGCCACGACGATGTCCGGTTCCTGCGCCCGGGCAATGTGAACACTCACGCCGGCGAACATGAGAACCACGCAGACTATTCGCCACATCCCAAGCCACACGCGCGCGCGAAAATTGAAAAACCGAGTCGAGTCTTGATTCAAGTTCATGCTAATTTTGCAAACGCGCGCCGCGATCATCATGGCGCTGGCCAAATGGATTTGAGTTTTGAAACCGTCAACGAGTTAAAGATAGCGGGCCGACCGGTGCAAGTCAGTGATTTCTTAGGTCTGTTCTGGATTGCATATCGAAGAACCATAGCTGTTTTCATCTTTGGTAAGTTTACGATTGAACAACAAAGGGCGTTGCCAGAGTAGCCAATCCGGCAACGCCCGGTAATACTAATTAACTTCAGCCTATCAGGGTGTAACTGTCCGATAATAAACATTTCCTGCCGGAGCGGTTGTATCCTGGAAGGTCACAAAGGCGTCCGCCGGGGCAATGTTCGTGGACACGTCTATCCAGGGACCGGTAAGCGCCGTTGCACGTTGCACGCGATACGAATTACCCGGCGTCGCGGCGAATTGGATCGTGTTTGTATTGCCGTTTTTCGTCGGCGGCAACAGATTGGAAACGGCCAGACCGATGGCATCAGCCCATGTCGCGCCCAACCGGATTTCGTCGGTCTTCACATCCGGGCCGTTGTAAGCCGCGACGGAGACGCCGTTGAACGACATATCAGCCACGCCGGTCGCTACCAGCGTCGGAACGGCTGGTTCTGTGGATGAAGTCGGATTGCGATAAACGAACACGTCATCATTGCCGGGTTTGTAATCAATACGCACGACATAGAAATTGACCGCCGCCGTGCCCGCTCCGAGCGAGCGATTATTCACACTGTTCGGCGCGCGTAGATTGACGGTATTCGCCCCGGCATCATTGCCGATGCCACCGATGCGGCCCGGATCGCTCAAGTTGCCTTTATGCAACTCCAGTTCATAGAATCCAGAAGTACGGTCAGGTTCTTGCATGAAGCTAAGATAGATCGTTTTGTTGTCGGCGCCGATGTTGCCATTGGCGTCCACAAATCCTTGCGTGAACAAATCGGAATTAGTGGACGTGTCGAAAAACCTTCCCGAACGCGTTTGGGCATTGGATGGAACCTCAATGGAGTTGCCGACGGAACGCGAATCATAACCGGCTGGAACACTCGCCCCTCCGATCAAACCACTCGAAGAGATGATCACGCCATTTCCATCCGTCTGCTGCCACGGACCATTCCAGCCAAATCCGCCGTTCTGGCTCGATCCATCCACCGATCCCGCGGCATAGGCAAAACCATCATAGGCGAAGATATGATTATTGATCGCATAGACGGTCACAGCGACGACACTGCTAGTAACCGATCCGAAACCGCCCGAAGCCACCACATAATAATTTCCGCCACTGTTAATTTGCACATTAGAAAGAGTCAGGCTGCTGCTTGTGGCTCCCGCGACCGGATTGCCGTCCTTATACCATTGATAAGAAGGCGAGCCACCAACTGTCGCACTGGTCAGCGTAATGGATTGATGCAAATTACCGTTCAAATAGATCTGCTTGTTTACCGGCTGGGTAGAGAATGCCACTCCCACGACTTGCAAGTTTCCTGAGCCGTTGATGAATCCCGAAAGATTAGCCGCACTATAAGTGCCAATCGGCAGAGCCACACCATTGGTGAAACAGGAAGGCACAGTAAGTGTGCCGCTATTATTCAAGGTCAGCAATGCGCCATCAACCAGACGGAATGTGCTTGCGCTATTGCCCGCCACATCTATTTGTAAGGTGCTGCCCGTGCTGACAATGGTATCGCCGGTATAGCTGCTGTTCGTGCCTGCCAAATCCAGCACACCACCGCCAGCCACATTCAATCCGCCATTGCCGGTCAATGTTCCCGATAATGTAATAACGCTGCCACTAGGATTGAAGGTCACCGAACCATTGAGATTCGTCAGGTTCATGTTCAATGATGACGACCAGCTTGAAGAAGCCGCGACCGTTCCGCCGCCAAGGTTGATTTGATACAACCCGTCATCACTGACAATACCGCCGAAGTCAATGGTGATGGTGCCACCGCTGAGGGTATAGACACCCAAACCAAAAGAGCGCGATGCTCCGAGGTCCAGTTTGAACATGTCCATGATACTGCCACCGGTCTGTTTGAGAAACGCGCTATAAGTTATGCCATTATCACCAAGGCTGACACCCAAACTATAACCGCCCATGTCCAGCGTGCCCCCATTCATATCATACTCGGCTTGCGTGCCGGAATGGCTGGTCGCACCCACGTATAAAAAGGTTTGGTTCGCCGGACTAAAGGTAAAGGTTCCGCCGTTTTGAATTATTTTGCCACTGCCACTGTCACGACCAATAACCAAGGCGTCGCCAAAACTGCCGGAAACGGTAAGTGCCGCGCCATTCTGGATGACGAGTGTGCCGTTGTAATTCGTGTTCGCGTCGCCGAGATAAATGTGATCGCTATTGCCGCCGCCGTTGATCGTCGTGTTTCCCTTGATGATGAGTGTGCCGCCGTTGTCATCCAAACTCGTGAAAGTATCCGCTCCACCTAGAGTCAGGGTGCCCGCATCGAGTTTGTTGAGGGCGTTGGTGGTGGCCGTGATATTGCCTTCCAGATCAAGATTTCCATTCGTCGGGGTATCTATGGTTTTGTCATTGTTCCACGCCATATTAAGATTGATCGTCTGCGTGATCGGCGCAGGAGGATTGCCATTGAATTCAATCGCGCCGCTGAGACCAATGTCATTCCCACTGATCACGAATGCCCCGGCGTTGGTATCAAAGGTAAAACTGCCCACGGTGATGCCCGAAAGATCATTGTTGTTCGCCAGATGTTTATTGCCCGCGAAGGTCAAACCTATCGGAAAGATGGGCACTGCGTTCTGGTCCCAGTTGCCACCGGTGCTCCAGTTAGTATCCGCGCCATTGCCAGTCCAAAGCCCCGAACTGATGCTGCTCGAAACCTGCAAGCTGCCATTACCAGTGATGAATCCAGGCAAACTGGCTGAAGAATAGGAACCAACCGGAAGCGCAACGCCGTTAGTCGAGATTCCGCCGGTAACAAAATTGCCATTGAAGTTCAGGTTCAGCGCCGCGCCATCCACGAGGCGGATTTTCCCAAAGCTGCTGCCGGATTGATCCAGTTGCAAAGTGCTTCCCGCATTGACGACGGTATCTCCGGTGTAAGTGTTCACTCCGGAAAGTTCCAAAGTGCCACTACCCGATACAGTTAAGCCGCCACTACCGGAAAGCGCGCCGGACAAGGTTATGATATTGCCAGAAGGATTAAATGTCACCGGGCCGTTGGAGCCGGTCAGCGTCATGTTCAGGGCAGAAGACCAACTCGTTTCGGCTGCGATAGTTCCACCGCCCAAATTCAACTGATAACCGCCACCCGCGAAGACCGTAATGCCTCCCGCGCCGATATACATGGTGCCACCGGTGAGATTGTAAATACCCTTACCCTGCGTAAAGAAAGGACTGAAATAAAGATTGCCTACATTCGTGATCACACCGCCGTCCTGATTCAGGGCGCACGTAATCACGGCGCCGGATCCGAGCGCGATACCCAAAGTATTGCCGTGCATGTCCAGCACGCCACCATTCATGTCGTACTCCGAATGCGTAGCGGTGCTGCCGGATGCGCCGATGAAAAGATAATTATTATTTCCAATGGCAAAGTCAAACGTGCCGCCGTTTTGAATAACCGTTCCGCTTCCACTATCGCGGCCAATCACGCCAGCGTCATCATAGCTGCCAGTGACGGACAGATTTGCGCCGGGCTGGATGATCAGTGTGCTGGTGACGCCATTGATGAAGTCACCATCGGCGATATACCATCTATGACCACTGCCCCCGGTAAAGGCGGAATTGCCAGTAATGATATTAGTTCCGCCGCTCGCGCTCAACGCCGCAAAGGTATTGGTTCCGCTCAGCGAAAGCGTGCCCGGTCCGGTCTTGGTCAGCCAGCTCCCGGAAGTGACGTCGCCGCTCACAGCCAGGCTGGCATTTGAAGGGGTATCCATAGTTATATCTGCCGTTGGCGTCAACGGCAGACTAATCGTTTGCGTGATGGACGAAGCTGGAGTTCCGTTGAAACCAATATTGCCATTTAACCCAAGACTATTGCCGGCGAGGTTAAATGCTCCCGCAGCCGAATCAAAGAGGATGCTATTGGCGCTCACGCCCGTCAAATTATTGGTGTTGTTCAAATGGCTGTTGCCCGCAAAGGTGAGACTGGTGGCGAATACGGGAACGACGCCGTTGTCCCAGTTGCCGCTGGTATTCCAATTATTATCCGCGCCACCGCCCGTCCACAGGCCCGTGCTCGAAGCAGCGGGACTTACCACGTCACTCCAGGTTTCTCCAACTCTCACTTCGTCATGCGCCACCGTCGTGCTGCCCACAAACGCGCCAAACGAAATGCCATTAAACGACATGTCACCCACTCCCGTTTCAGTCAGCGTAGGCGTTGCCGGTTCCGTGCTCGAAGTGGGATTTTGATATACGGACACATTGTCATTTCCGCCCATGAAATCTATCCGCACCACATAGAACGAAACTGCCGTGCTCGCCGCTCCGATCGGCGTCTGCGCCGCAGCAGGTGTCCGCAAAAACACACTACTGCTGCCAGCGGAATCGGAACCCACGCCCGCGATGCGACCAGGGTCATTCAAATCGCCGCGATGAAATTCAAACTCGTAATAATTATTGTTCGCGACACTCGGCTGCTGAAGAAAACTGATGTAAAGCGTCTTGCCGCTGGCGCCAATATTTCCATTGGTATTCACATAGCCTTTTAGTCCAAAGATGCCTCCAGCCGAGGTGTCCAAAAATCGCCCCGTGCGCGTGCCGTTCGGAGTAAAGGCAGAGTTCCCGATGGATTTCGCATCGTAACCGGAAGGCGCGTTTGCACCTGCGACCAATCCTCCCGACTGCACGCTGGAATTGCCATTGACCACATCCTGCCACCCACCATTCCAACCAAAGCCGCCGCTCAGGCCGGTTAAATTACCGTTGCCGCTGGGATAGTTGAATCCTTCGTAGCCCATCAATGCAGCATGAGCAGTAGGCAACGCAAACAACGCGGCACACGCGGCCACCGTTGACAAGATTTTCACCGGCGAAAATCGGCTCGCACGGCCACGACGGCCTGGCGCAACTTTATTTTGGATAAAGGTAAGCCAGTTAAATGAGTTGAGTTTTTGGTTGGTCAGGTTGTGGTTCATAACAGTTGTAGTGGGCTGGATTTGGAAAATAGGAAAAGTAAGTTATCGGTCGCCGCCGCGTTGAAGTGGATCCCAATAGTGGGAATTGATCAGGCACTTGGAACTTCCGCCAAACTCCGGGTCGAGCGGCGGATTGATGTCCGCTTCTCGTTTGGCTTCCGCATGGCCGTCAGCGAAACCCACATTGCCCAAGCCGGGAAATTTCCCGCCGTTGTGGCGGGTGGTTTCGATCCCTTCATATTGGCCGGACGAGCTGGGAACCTGCATGCTGGCTTTGCCCCACCACAAACTGCCGCTGGCGGTTAGGTCGGTGGGCTTAGGTTGCTTGTCACCAAATACGAGACATTCGGACGGATGCAGCATGTCACTGCGTTTGAAGTTCAGCGAACTGGTGAAAGAAAAAGAACCAACGGTAACGGTCTGCACGGGGTTGGGCGTGCAGCTCAAAAAGAAGGAATTGTAACCGTAGCCAACCAGGTCGAAATTAAAATCCCAGTTCCAAACTTTTCCTCCGGTCAAAGTCACTGGCCCATTGACCGCCGGATCGTGAAAGGATCGGTAGTTATTCGTCGTTCCGCCACAAATCGCCGTGCCCCACCAATGATATGCCTTGTCATTTACCGAGTCCGACGCCACCGCCGTCGGAAACAGATCATTATTGTCGTCCGTATAAATCTGCGTAAAAATGGTGATCTGCTTCAAATTATTCAGGCACGCTATCCTGATGCCCTTGCTTTTCGCAGAGGCCAGCGCGGGCAAAAGCAACGCCGCCAAAATGGCGATGATCGCGATGACCACTAATAATTCGATCAAGGTGAAAGCCGAATGAAGCGAACTGCGAACCTCAAATCCCTTTAAACTCTTGGTGTTTTCGTTCGATTTGGCAGAAATAAAACGACCACCAACCGCGGACGACGGCGCTTTCAAATCATAAATACGGACGGGCTTCATTAAGGAAAATTTATTACACAAAGCTTCTGTGGCACAAATGTTGTATAGACAAGATTTAAGATTCCTGTTATTACATGTTCATCACTTGTAATTACAAATCTGCCTTATGAAAACCCGGCACGCCCACAAGCATCTCGAAATCTCGCGGTATTTGCTTTCCGAAATTGCCAGTGGAAAATACACTGAGACCGACCGGCTCCCAAGTGAGGTGCAACTGGCCAAGCGATTTAAAGTTTCACGCCCCACCGCCGCCCGAGCCTTGCGCGACCTAACTACCGAAGGAATCATCGAGCGACGGGCGGGCTCTGGCTCCTATGTCCGCAACAAGGCCAACGCCGCACCCACCACGCGTCAAATCGGCCTGCTGATTCCTGGTTTGGGAACCACCGAAATTTTTGAGATCATCTGCGGCGAACTCGCCAGCCTCGCTCGCATCAGCGAATACTCCCTATTGTGGGGTGGCTCGACACATCCGCGCGTGGACAAGGATGGCAGTCGCGAACATGCCCGGGAAATTTGCGAACAATTTATCGAGCGCAAAGTCACCGGCGTTTTTTTCGCGCCCTTTGAACTTACCGTCGGCAAGGACGAAATAAATCGAAACATCGCCGACCGCTTCAGCGAGGCTTGCATCCCGATGGTTCTTTTGGATCGCGACCTCGCGGTGTTTCCCCAGAACGGTCATTTTGATTTGATCGGCCTGGACAATGTCGCCGCTGGCTACATGCTTGCGGAGCATTTGATCAAGCTTGGATGCAAGCGGTTGGCTTTTTTGATGCGCCCACTTTCGGCGCCGACGGTTGAGCGACGCTATGCCGGTGCGCGCGAAGCTCTGGCCCGCCACAAGCTGGAGGTCTATCCCGACTGGCTGCAAGTCGGCAATCCGCAAGATGAAAAATTTGTGTCCTCCCTCGTTGCGGGCAATAAATGGGACGCGGTTATTTGCGCCAACGACTTCACCGCCGCGCAATTAATCCGCACGCTCGAAAATGCCCGCTTCCATGTGCCACAGGATATTCGCGTGGCGGGCTTTGACGATGCCAAGTATGCGACCCTCGTGAGCGTCCCGATCACGACAATCCAACAACCTTGCAAAGACATCGCCTCGGTGGCCTTTCAAACCATGCTAAGCCGGGTGGCGGATCCCACCCTGCCTGCGCGACACATCATGCTTCCGCCGCGCCTTGTGGTGCGCGAATCCTGCGGCGCGTATCTGCGTCAAAAACATAAAATGGATCATCGCGAAGAACGGGGTCGCTAAATTATCGAACACTGCGGAGTTGGGCGTTCATCGTCTCTTAAACAACCCTATTTTACTTGAGTTCCCGGTAAAAATGCTCAAGCTCTGACGTCATTTCCAAGCTCCTCAAGAGGCTTCGAATGATTGCGGAATTTTTTTCAGCCGCATCAATAGGCAAATCAATTCCCGTCGTTTACGAATCAGAAAGTCAATGGCTTGTTTGCTGTTCAATAATGCGTTGTGGCACGAAGAAATATCCTCAATAAAATTCCCGCTGCCTTGCCAATTTCCTGGGATGATATAATGACAAGCTCAAGACCCGGCCAACGAACCGTGGATCTACAATTCAAATCCGGGCGTCATTATTTGCGAGTTTCAATTTCCGTCGCGCAGCGTTCATGAGCGAGGATTCAAATCTATTTGACCGGGCTGGGGCTTGCGATCCCCGGGCGGCGGAAAAATTGTTGCCGCTCGTCTATGCGGAACTGCGCCGACTGGCCGCGCAAAAAATGTCCGCCGAACCGCCCGGCCACACGTTGCAACCGACCGCGCTGGTTCATGAGGCATGGCTGCGGCTCGCGGGCGAAAAAGAATTCGCCAATCGCGCCCATTTCTTTGCCGCTGCCGCTGAAGCCATGCGGCGGATTCTCATCGAACGCGCGCGGCGGCGCATGACGGCCAAGCGCGGTGGCGGCGCGGAACGGGTGGACGCCGATGAAATCGAAATCGCCGCGCCCACGGTTGACGATGAGGCATTATTGCGGCTGGATGAGGCGCTCGAAAAATATTCGGCGCTGGATGCGCGCAAAGCGGAACTGGTAAAGCTGCGCTACTTCGCGGGAATGAATTACGAAGAGGCGTCCACGGCGCTGGGCATTGCCGTGCCGACGGCGAAGGAATGGTGGGCTTACGCGCGCGCGTGGCTCGCGGTGGAAATGCGCACAGCTCCGCCGAACTAAATTGCATAACAAATATGCGCGATTATTTCTCCATACTTTCCCGTCCGCCAAAGCGCATTGAAGGATAGAAACTATTGAGCGCACCCGAACAAACTACGCCCACGCCGCAACAACGCGAAGAAACTCTCTTTGCTGCTGCGTTGAAATTTCCGCCACCCGAGCGCGCTGCTTTTCTCAATGGCGCGTGCAAGGACAACCCGCCTTTGCGCCAGCGTCTCGACGCCTTGCTTGCAGCGCATGAGAGTGAAGATGCGCTACCGCAAACGCCTTTGGATTCATCGGACCTCAAAGCCAAAATCGAACCACCGGACGAATATCTCGGGCGGATGATCGGACGTTACAAGGTGCTGGAAAAAATTGGTGAAGGCGGTTGTGGTGTAGTGTATGTCGCCGAACAGACCGAACCGGTGCGACGCCAGATCGCGCTCAAGCTCATCAAGCTCGGCATGGATACCCGCGCGGTCGTCGCGCGATTCGAAGCCGAACGGCAAGCGCTCGCGTTGATGGATCATCCGAACATCGCGAAAGTTCTCGACGGCGGCACGACGGATACGGGCCGGCCTTACTTCGTCATGGAACTGGTGCGCGGGATGAAAATCACCGCGCTCTGTGACCAGCAGAAATTAAGCACGGCGGAACGCATCAAACTTTTCGTCCAGGTCTGCCAGGCAGTGCAGCACGCGCATCAAAAGGGAATCATCCATCGCGACCTCAAGCCTTCCAATGTTTTTGTCAGCATGCACGATGGCGTGGCGGTGACCAAGGTGATTGACTTCGGCATCGCCAAGGCCATCGGCAACGAGTCGCTTACGGACAAAACCATTTATACCGCGCTGGATCAATTCATCGGCACGCCCGCCTACATGAGTCCCGAGCAGGCATCGCGCAGCGGACTGGACATTGATACTCGCACCGACATTTATTCGCTGGGTGTATTGCTTTACGAATTGCTCACGGGCCGCACGCCGTTTGATACGAAGACGCTTTTGGATTCCGGCTTTGACCACATGCTGCGCATCATCCGCGAGGAGGAACCGCCGCGGCCGAGCAATCGCCTGAGCACGTTGCAGGCGGCTGAGATGACCACCGTCGCGCTCGCGCGGCAATCTGAACCACCGCGATTGATCCATGCCATCCGTGGCGACCTCGACTGGATCGCGATGAAGTGTCTTGAGAAGGACCGCACGCGGCGTTACGAAACGGCCAGCGCGCTTGCCGCAGACATCCTGCGCCATTTGGAGAACGAACCGATTGTCGCGCGTCCGCCCAGTGCTTCGTACCGTTTTCAAAAATTGGTGCAGCGAAATAAATTGGCCGTTGCGTCGGCGGCGATTGTTTTTCTCGCGCTTTTGCTTGGCGCGACCATCAGCACCTGGCAGGCGGTTCGCGCGATTCGAGCTGAACGCGAACAGACCCATTTGCGCACGCTTGCCGATGCGGGAGAGAAAAAAGCACGGACAGAAGCCGCGCGCAGCGAACAGACCGCCCGCTTTCTCAAGGACATGCTCCGCGGGATCGGGCCATCCGCCGCCCTTGGACGCGACACGACGATGTTGCGGGAAATTTTGGACAAGACCACGAAACGGGTGGACGCGGACTTGAAGGATGAACCCGAGGCGCAGTTGGATCTTCGCCTCACGCTCGCGCGCGTCTATTTCGATTTGCAGGATTATGCGACGACGGAAAAGATGTCACGCGAAACCTTTCAGTTGGCGCAGACGCATTTTGGCGACGCCAGCCCGGACGCCGCGGAAGCGTTGCATTGGCGCGCGATGGCCTTGATGCGGCTGCGCGATCTGGAAATTGCCGAAGGCGTCGCCCGCCAATCACTCGCGATGCAAACGAAGTTGCACGGCCAGGGCAGCAGTGAAGAAGCGTCCGTGCTGTGCATCCTGGGCGACGTTCTTCGGCACGAAGGAAAAAATGCCGAGGCGGAAACCGATTTTCGCCGGGCGCTGGCCATTCGCAAAAATCATTTCGGCGATGAAGACGATGAAGTCGCGTGGGCGCTGGAAGGTTTTGGCTTCGCGCTTTCCGCGCAAGGCAAGATGGACGAAGCGAAAACAGCCGCCCGCGAGGCCTTGGCGATCATGCGGAAAAATCACGGCGACGAGCATCCCTATACCAGCTTTGAATATTGGTGTCTCGGATCTTTCCTCGTGGACGGCACGCCGGATGAAGTGGCCGAAGCCGAAGTGGATTTGCGGAAGGCCATTGAGATTCAGGAAAAAACCGTCGGCAAAGGAAAATGGAGCCAGGCGTGGATGCATCACCATCTCGCCATCGCTTTGTCAAAACGCAACCAGCCGATAGAAGCGGAGGAACATTTCCGCGAGGCGCTGGACATCGCCAGAAAAGAAGGTCCTGATCGCTCGGACATGATCCAGTTGATCTTGGGCTACGTGACTTTCCTGCGGCACAACCAGCGCTCCGCCGACGCCCGCCCACTCGCCGAGGAAGCCGTCGCTATTTGCCGCCGTCATTCGAGCCATCTCTGGGCGTCAAGAACCCGGCGGGCCGTGACCGCGCTCAAAGGCGTGCTGGCTGAAACGGGTGACACCGATGCACTTGCGAAGTTGAATGTAGAATTTGCTCCCGCTTCCCGCCCCGATTGATCTTCCCGGTTCGCCGGGCTTAAACCAGCGCGGCGCGGCATTTTTCCAAGCAACTCGTCCTATCCTCAAACCGGAATAAAATATTTTAAAGATTTCGACCTACTTTCTGCGGAGGATTCGCGCATTGAGTAATGGAACGGCTCTCGAAGATTTCTTCAGGGTCATTCCATCAACTAAACCCAGTAAAACCGACTATGATCAAAACCAAAAAAATTCTCCTCGCCGTTGGGCTGTGCCATCTGCTTGCCCTGCCCGTCTTCGCCCAGGGAACCGCCTTCACCTATCAGGGCCGCCTAAACTCCGGCGCCGATCCGGCCAGCGGCAGTTATGACCTTCAATTTACCCTGTTCACAAACAGTTCTGGCGGCACCGCCGTTGCTGGTCCGATGGTCAACACAGCGACCCCTGTGAGCAACGGCCTCTTCACGGTGACTGTGGATTTTGGCCACGCCTTCACCGGCACCAGCAACTGGCTCGAACTCGCCGTGCGCACCAATGGCGCCGCAAGCTTCTCCCCGCCATTGACCCCGCGCCAGCAGGTGACGCCCGCGCCTTACGCCATCACCAGCGCCAGTCTTAGCGGTTCGTTGCCGACGGCGCAATTAACGGGAACCATCGCTCCGGCGAACCTCGCCAATGGAACCATCACCTCGAATTTGCTGGCGGCGGGCAGTGTGGGTTCGACCCAACTCGCTCCCAATATTGGTATTTGGAACCAGGCGGGCCCCATCCTTTCGTATGACGGCGGCAACGTGGGCATTGGTGTGTCCAATCCCACCGATGTATTGGATGTCACACTCGGCGGAATCATCGGAAACAACACGACCAGTGTCACCGAGCACGACCCAAGTAATCGGGGGACCAAAGTCAGTTTCGGCTACAAGGATGCTAATTCACAGGACTTCAACGGCATGTCGGCGGTGGTTGATCCTGGCCTGCAGGGCTGCGGCAATTCCGGCGACGTGCTCTTCTACACCTGGCAGTGCGATACTGCCACTACCCGTGAAGTCATGCGGATTAATGGCTTCGGCTTCGTCGGCATCGGCAACACCAATCCGATCTTCCCGCTTCAAGTCAATGGCGAAGTCGCGGCAACATCCTTCGCCGGCTCCGGCAACGATCTGACCGGAGTGGCCTTGCTTGGGTCCAAAAACACGTTTTCCACTGACCAAACGGTTAACGGGCAGGTTGTCGCTGGAGGCGCATCGGCGGCTCTCATGCTGGAGGATCGCTTTCACCCCGCCAATGGATTTGGCTGGCAATGGGTCTCGGATAATACCGGTTTGAACGCTTCACGCGTTGATGGCGGCGGCCCCACCGAACGATTTACGATCACCACCAACGGCAACGTTGGCATCGGGACGAGCACGCCAAATAGCGATTCCTCATTGCAAGTGAATGGCCTGGTGCGCATGGGTTCTGAAACCGGAACCTCCGAAGCGCCCACCCGTTCTATTTTGATACGTCGAATCAACAGCACTTCGAGCGCCGTCGGCCAGATAGTGGCGAGAGGTCTGACCTTTGGAGGGAACGTTATTACTTTGGAGCGGGATGGCACACCCGGTGGACTCGTACTTAAAGCAGGCCCGGTTGCCGGCGATGCGCAAATTGTTGGATTTGGGATTAATACCAGCAACACCATGGTACCTTTCCAAAATATTTTTTATGGAGCGGCGTCCGCATCCGTGCAGGTTTTCACGGACGCCCAAAAGATTTCCTATTTGCGACTCTCGTTTGGGGATGCCTTTAATCCGGCGGATTTTACTACCGTTGAAATGATGCGATTCGTTGATAATCTGGGTAATAATACGGCCAACTGGATAGGAACTGTCACATCCACAGTCAACCAGTGAGTCGCTCATTTTTCCTAAATGACACTTATGCGATCAATTCAACCTTATGAATGCTCGATTCAATATGTCTAAGTTGGCCCCAGCCTTCGCCCTTCTTCTCTTGGCGGCGGCCGGAGCCGATCTTCAGGCACAAACCTATACCGTGGACTGGCACAAAATCGCCGGTGGCGGCGGCACCAGCACCAACGCACAATTCACCATCACCGGAACCATCGGCCAGCACGACGCTACTGCCACGATGAGCGCGGGTGGTTTCTCCGTCACCGGCGGATTCTGGAGCATCATCAACCTCGTGCCCACGCCCGGCGCTCCCGCGCTCACCATCGTCGCAACCGGTCCGAACAGTGTGAAAGTTTTCTGGCTTGATCCCGCAGTAAACACCTTCACGCTCCAACAAAACATAGATGCGTCATCATCCGCCTGGACCACCAGCGGTTTGACTATCACCTCCATAAACGGCACGAACAGTGTCACCCTTACTCCGGCGGCGGGAAACTTATTTTTCCGGCTGAAGCATTGAGGGGTAAAATACGTGCGTGATGAAATCGTCACGCCGGTTTTCATTTCCTTCAACCGCTCAAAACGGTTGAAGGAAATTTCGTCATTCTTGCGGACGGCTTCTTGTGCTCAATGTTGCCCCAGCCTTAGCTCCTGCGTTTTTCCCGCTACGACGATCAGCACGGAATCGTCATGCACTTCCTTCAACGTGACGGCAATGCGTTCGTCATGCACTTTCACCTTCGCAGTTTCGCCGATCGTGAGTAATTGATCGTTGATCATCACCATTCGACTATCTTTGGCGCCCGAAATGGCTTTGAGAACGAGATCGCCATAATGATTCGGCGACGCGGGAGCCACCGGAACAAACGCAGGTGCCGCGTGCCGAGACGCTTCAGGAGCGGAAGCCACCGGCGGCGCAACTTCGCGATGGCCGACGGCAGGAAATTTTTCGAGTGACGCGATGAAATTTTTTGGCCCGCCCGGCACATAACCGCTCTGCCCGATCTTATTGCCCATCGCGTCCAAAAGAATGATCGTGGGATAACCTCGTATCCCGTATGTTTCGGCCAGCTTTTGATTGGAAGCCTGCTGTTCCGCCGGCAGTTCCTTGTGACGCGGAAAATCCACTTCCACCATCAGCAAATTATCCTTGGCGTAAGCGGCAAATTCCGGCTGGTCGAAAACCTCACTCTTCAATTTCATGCACCAGCCGCACCAATCCGAGCCGGTGAAATCCAGCACCACGATTTTATTCCCGCCCGTTGCGTCCAGCAATGCGGTGCGGACATCTGGTTCCCAAGCCAGACCGCCCAGGGAAGTCCGAACCAACAGCACGCATATCCCGAACCCCAACAACCATTTTTTCATAAATATTTTGAGACTTACAACCACCGGATTGTCTCAAAAAAAGACAAACAGCCTCGCTTAAAAGAGACCCGATTCAAAGCAGCGACATCCGTGCCAGAAGAATTCAGAAGTTTGTCAGCAGACTCAACCGCAGTTCATCCGCGCAAGAATGATTGGTATTGTTTTGAGGCACTTGAAGTTCGCATTTTTCTGGCAGTTTGTGACGCGTAAAGCCTTAAGCTTTGACAAGTGCCTTTTCAAATAGCTTGATAAGTTTTGGAAAATCAACCCGCATTTTTTCGATTCGCTTATTCCAAATTAAAGTAATGTGGCCATCGTTCTTCTGAAACGACTGCATTGAAGCAGGCAGTTCAATTTGGCGAATGTCCTGTAATTCCGCCGGAGTAAAAGCACTTGTAGGAAGAATTGCCGCGTAGCCTTCCAACACCGCACGCCGGGCTTGAGGAAAGGTAGAACACAGCAGACGAATCTGAAGATTTATTCCTTTCTCTTTGGCTTGGTCGCAAAATTCATCAGTATATTTCTGAACCAAAGCCAGGGGATGATTAGCGAGGATAACCTCAACGTCCCGTTGCTCGGGATCTGTAGATTTCTGGATAAAAAGAGCGTAATTAAGGTGGTGCTTGAGTTTCAAAAATCCTAATCGGCGGGGGCGGTCCTGTTCGCGAATCAAACCAAAGTCTAAAGTAAAATTCTCGACCTTGCTCACTACTTCTGCGGATCCGAGATTAAAAAGTTTAAACGTATAGTCTGTCAAATCAGGCCGTATCTGTTTCAGTCTCGGTATAAAAAACCATTGCATAAGCCGATCGCCGGCTCCGATGCTTACCTCCTGATGTTCGTCGCAGTAAGATTTGAAACAAGCGAGGCTTGCAGAAAGCTCCTCTACCGCTGTCCGCAGCCGATTCCCTGAGAATGTAAGCTTCCAGCCTGAACCATTTGACTCACAAAGAGGTCTTCCGAAGCCCCTCGATAGTTCCTTGATTTTACGCCTGATTTTATCTTCCTGTGCTTGAATTCCACGGCTCGCGGGGCCGGGACCACCCGCATCGGCGGCGGCCTTGAATGCAAGCAGACGATCTAAAGTCATCCAAGTCTCAACATCAATGGTGCTGCTTCCTAGATTGCCTTTTCCATTCATTCAAGAAATGAACCCCGGGGCGTCACTTTTTGCAATTCGAATCTTGGGCTTTCGTTATGAATAATATCGCATTGAGGAGGGAAAATGTTCTTGTTGAGAGAACAAAAAAATATGGTTTTGTAAACGCAAGATATGAGCAGGCGAAAATAAAGACTAGATGCGCTAGTGAGCAAAATTAAATAACACTAACCTCCAAAATTTTCGCCGAGTTCATAAGAAAATAAACCAACAGAATAATAAAACCATGAAGCCAACTAAATTAATCCCTTATATCGCCGCAGTCGTCGTCCTTGCCAGCATTGCGGATACTCAAGCAAGTTTTTTCACCAAAGCGCGTAATGCCGTTACTCATCCCGCCCAAATGGTCGTGAAAAAGCTTGACCAGATCGGAGATTTTCCAAAAAAAGTGGACTCGGCGGCTGATGCGGCAAAAGATGCGGCAAACCAAACTTCTCAAGCGGCTCAAGCTACTTCAGAGCATGCAAATTCTGCCCTGGATGCAGGAACCGACGCGGCAAACAAAATTGGGGCTGCCACAGTCAAGGTCGCGGATCAGACTCATAATCTCCTCAAAAAACTTCAACTTCCTTTGCAAGTTCTTGCCTGGGGCCTGGCGGCGGCCGCGACAGCAAAAGCAATTCAGTATGCGTTGTTCCTCTGCCGCTCCGTTCTTGCCAAAGTGTAAATGTTTTTTTAAGAGTGGTGGTCGAATGACCTTCAAGCGAGGCGCTATTGAATTAGGGCAAGAAATTCAATAGCGCTTCGCGTTTTACACATGCCGAGTGCGCGGTCTTTACTGATAAATCGCGCTGGTGCTAATGCCGTTCCTGGAACAAAGATTGCCGTTCTCAAGCAAGATTTTCTTTCCGTTTTTAGATGACGATGTAAACAGAGAATCAAGAAGTTGGGCTGATAAACCTATGAGACCTGCTTTATATTTGAACACTCGCCGAAGGGTCCGCGCCGCGCTGGCCTTCACGTTGATTGAATTGTTGGTCGTCATTGCGATCATTGCGATTCTTGCGTCGTTGCTGCTGCCCGCGCTGGCGGCGGCCAAGGGGAAGGCCAAGTCCATCTCTTGCAATAATAACTTGCGCCAGTTGATTCTCGCCGCCCTCCTCTACGACGACGATCAAAAGGTTCTGCCAATCGGATTCCCCTCGTCTCAAACCGGCGCCATCGGAAACACGATCTGGTATAACGCGCTCCAACCCTATTTGGGCAGGAAGGCCAATACTTCAACTACGACATTCAACGTGGCGACCAATAAGGTGCTTCTTTGCCCGGCTTGTCCCAACGGCGGTCCCTTTGGTTATCTTACTTACGCCCAAAATAATTACATCAATGCCGGTGCGCCCAAGCTGATGTCGCTCGCGGCGGATATTCCGCATCCGAGTTGGACCATGTTGTTCGCCGAGACCGATGGCTATGACGCCTGTTCCTATGCTGATAACGACCCCTATGGGGGGAATATTTGTTATCGTCACAGCGGAGGAAACGAACATAGCGTGTTTTCCACCGACCCGGTTGAGGGCGGCGTAGTGGGTCAGAAGCCCAAGATTGGCCGCGCCAATTTAGTATTCCTGGATAGCCACGTCCAACTGCGCAATAATTCACCATCAAATGTCTTTGATCCTCAGACCCTGAATCCATCCCTGCAATAGCCCGGGGATGATTATCACATAATGTTTACGTTGCTCCTGGTGGCCTTGGCGGTGTCTGGTGTGGGTGCTTTGATACGCCGCCGTTCGCAGACCTTCGGCCAGGTCCTGATGGTGGCTGGCATCGTGTCCCTGGCGGTTATCTCGGTTCTCCAAATTCGGCAAATTGTATTCCCACCGCCGGAGAAGACTCCCGATCGCGGTGGCATGGCGGTGGGTTCCTGCCTGGCTAATTGTGTTATCGGTGATCTGGCGGACCAGAATGGCACGGTCATCCTGCTCTTCCCGCTGCAGTCAGTCATGGACGCAGACACGGAGCAAAGCTACGAAGATGGTTTCGTGATGCCCTTGCGCCACGGACACACCACTTTTCATCTGAAAGCTATCCATCTCGAAACAAAACCGGGCAAGACTGGTTATGACGTCGCGGCCTTTCAGCAGGTTTTGGAAAAAGCCCCGGACGCATTGGCGATTGTTTCTTACGCCGGTGTTCCAGCCGACTTCAACAACCTGTTTTCAACCGGGCAGGCGAAGGCTCCGCATTTCTATGTGCTCGACTCCGAAGGAACGACAAATTGGCTCGGCCCGTTGAAAGACGGCCGTATCCGGGCTGTGGTTCTGCCTCGTCCCGGAGCGGACTTGCGCGCCCGGGCGGAAGTGAGAGGCCGGCCGGAAGACATCTTCGAACAATTTTATCTTCTAGCCACGCAGGAAACCGCCGATCAAGTCGCGGCTCAAATCAGTAAAAAATAGCCGTGCTGCCACGGCTCAGTGGGATTGATTCAAACCAGCCTTCCGAGCAAATCTTTTCGCTCGTACCGGGACGCGGTTCCAAGGCCGCGCGAACGCTTGCCATGCTATTACGTCGAAGCAAAAAAAACTGAAAGGCGATTGCGAAAATATTTAATCTGACAAAAAAAAACTTCTGGTTACAGTTGAAGCTTAATTGAACGCGGGTTGCGTCCAGTCTTCAGGCGGAAAATTTATTTGCGGTGCGGAGAAAATTTTCAGTTCGTGAGCCTTACGAAATCAGATGAACTTTTTTAGATTGGGATATTTCGCCATTCTGCTTTTTGCCTTCGCCTGCATGGGTGATACGATGGCCGCCAGGGCCGAAAGTGACGCTTCGCCGTCCGATTCCACCGAGGCGCATTCGTCGGAAATGATCAAAGGTGTCCACGCTCCGGCCAGTTCGACGCAACAATGGCAGCCGCCGGACCTGCGTGGCCTCGTAGCGCAAATCAAATCCAAGCCGCAACTCGAAGCGGAGGCCGGGAAGGAATATAGCCTGGTGGAATTGGTTGATTTCGCGGAACGGGCGAATCCCGAAACCAAGGTGGCGTGGGAAGAAGCGCGGCAAGCAGCGGCGGCGGTCGGGCTTGTCCAGAGCGAATATTTCCCGTTGCTGGCGGTGAAAGCCTCGGCGCTGTATGCGCGCGAACCGGTGCCGGTCCCCTTGACGGCGACTGAGGCCGGATTTCTGGACGTGAAGGATCAATATGTGGAACCGGTGCTATCGCTGGAGTGGTTGTTGCTGGATTTTGGGCGGCGCAAATCCGCGGTGACGGGAGCGAAATTCCGGCTGCTGGCGGCCGATCTTGGTTTTAATGCGCGGCATCAGCAAATCGTTTTCGGCGTGCAGACGGCTTTTTACGAACTGGCCAAGGCGAAGGGAAAAATCGTGGTGGCCCATTCTTCGCTGGATGCCGCTGTCAAAGTTAAAGAGGCGGTCGAGGCCCGGTCAAAGTCAGGGCTGGCAACGTCGCCGGAGGTTTCACAGGCGGAGCAACAGGCCGCGCAGGCAGCGTTCGATTTGGAAGAAGTCATCGCCAAAGAAAGAGATGCGCAAGTGGCGCTGGCGCAAATCATCGGAGTGACGCCCACGATTCCGCTGCAAGTGGAGGATTTTTCAAGACTGCCATTGCCGAATAACCTCGCGGATACCGTTGAGCAGGTCATTGATCGGAGTTTGGAGCAACGGCCGGATTTGCTGGCGCAGGCGGCGATCATCCGGCAACGCGAGGCGGAAGTTAAAAATGCGCAAGAGGCGTACTATCCCACGCTGTCGTTTCTCGGACAGGCGGGAGGCACTTTTGATCGCGCGGAGGTGAATGTCGAGGGGACTCGGCTTCCGTGGGTTTCGACGGAGCAACCGATTTGGGCGGTTGGGCTGGCGTTGAATTGGAATTTATTTGATGGCGGCGCGCGAAAGAAGAAGTTGGAACTTGCCCGCGCCAGCCGGGACGCCGCGTTGCGTTCGCTCGAAGATTCGCGGGACAAGGCGATTTCCCAGGTGTTCCAGTTTTACACGGACACAAGACTGGCGGTCCGGCGGCTGGACGTGGCGGGCACGCTTGTGGAGGCTTCGCAGAAATCCTACTCGCAAACATTTGAGTCGTATAATAACGGACTCAGCAGTCTGGTGGATTTATTGAACGCGCGGCAGGGATTGAGCCAGGCCGAATATACCCTTTTGGAAACCCGGGCCGCGCTGCTGGAATCCACCTCTGCCCTCGCCTTTGCGTCGGGCGATCTGGGACCGGATTTCGCGGGGAAGGTCAAAAGCAAGAGTGAAAAACCATGAGAATTATAAAATTGCCCGCCGTTGGCTTGCGCTTGGTGTTGGGGAGCACGTTGCTTTTCCTAACGGGTTGCCGCGGAGCGCCTTCCGTCAATATACTGGGTTCGTTTTTTCCGGGATGGATGGTGTGCGCGCTATTGGGCGTCATTGGGAGCTATATTTTCAAACAAATTTTTGTGATGACAAATATTGACGCGGGATTCAAGCCGCGTCCGCTCGTGTATGGCGCGCTCTGGGTGTTGATCACCTTGTCGTCGTGGCTGCTTTTTTTCAGGAGCTAAATTTATGGAAGAGAATGCAGAAAAAAATTTAAGCCCTGTTCGCAAAAGCATCGGGCGAGTGGTTGGCATCGTCATTATTATCGCGGCAATAGTTGTCATGGTGATGGCGATTTGGATTTATGATAATCGTCCTCAAACTGATGACGCGACGTTGCGGGCGAATTTCATTGGGGTCGCGCCGCAAGCCAGCGGTCATGTCATTGATTTGCGGGTGAAGGATAATCAAGTCGTGAACAAAGGCGATGTGCTTTTTGTCATTGATCCACGGCCTTACGAACACGCTCTTGCCAAGGCCAAGGCCGCTCTCGTTCTAAGTAGAAAAGAAGTCGAGGGACTTCAGCAAGCATTGAAAGTTGGCGACGCCTCGATTTCGCGGGCCGAAGCGCAACGCTTCGCCGCGGAGGCCACGGTTGAACGTGCCGAGGCTGAAGCCAAGGATTCGCAGGATCATGTGAAGCGGCTTGAACCGCTGCTGACGAAAGAATTCGCGACGCTCGATCTCGTCGAGGCCGCGCGGACACGCCAGCAGATGGCCGACTCGGCAGTGAACGAAGCCAAGCGAGAATTGGCGGCGGCGGCGGCAGGACTTGAACAAGCGAAGATGGATCGCATTCGCGCGGACGATGCCATCGGGCAGGAGGGCGACTTTAATGCTCGCATCGGCGCGTCCGAGGCCGAGGTGCGGGAAGCCGAATTGAATCTCGAGTTTTGCACCGTGCGCGCGCCGTTCAGTGGAAAAGTTGTCAACCTGAACATTTCCCTCGGCGAATTCGCCCGGGTGGGCGTTGATTTATTTACGCTGGTGGATACGAGCACGTGGTACGCGGTTGCGAATTTTCGCGAGACCCAGTTGAAACATATTGCCGAAGGCGATTCGGCAGAAATTTATCTGCAATATCGCGGCGGAAAAAGATTCAAGGGAAAAGTCGTGGGCCTGGCGTGGGCCGTCCTGCCGGAATACGGCACGGCCGCGGCGGGTCTGCCGAATGTTCCGAGAAACCTGGATTGGGTCCGGCTGGCGCAACGATTTCCCGTGCGGGTGGAGATAACTGATCCGGATGACAACTTCCGCATTGGCGCTTCAGCCGTGGTGACGATTGACGGACGTCATCAACCCGCCAGGGACTCGGCCAACCGCCAGAATTAAATGCCTTCAACGACGACCACATTTTCGCTGCCGAAGTTTGAGGGCGTCGGCCTGATCGAATTTCTTCGCCAGGAATTGAAACCTTTTCCCGGACGATGGCAGTCCACGGTGAGGCTCACCCTCGCGTGTTTGGCTGCCACGATTCCGATCATGGTGTTTCATTTGAAACAACCGGTTATCACGATGATTCTGATATTCCTGATCGCCGGTGGAGACAAGACGACCTCAGTCCTTGGGTTCGTGCTGTCCATGGTCGGAGTTACGATCGGGTGCGCGTGTCTTTTACTTTTTTATGTCACGGTCGTGGATTTGCCGTGGATGAGAGTAATATGTATTCCGCTATTCATCGCTATTTGTCTGTTTATCAACCGTATTTTTACGATGGCGCCGCTGGGAACCGCGATAAGTGTTCCGCTGGCGATTGGAATGGTGATTCCCGACATCACCTCCGACTCGGAATTTCTGAACCGCTTTCCATTTAATCTGTGGTGGGCGGCCTTGTTGGGATTGAGCGTCAGTTACATCGCTCATCTGTTGCTTAACAAAGACACGTCTCAATCCGTATTGATGCGTGGACTTTTCGCGCGGCTGGATGCCGTTGAAAAATCTTTACGGCGCATGGGCACGGGCAAAGCCAAGGACGCGCCCGATCCGGTATTGATCCGTCTGGCTGTGGAAGGAATCGTCGAGCCCCTTCATCTACTGGCCTTGGCGGGAAAAATTGAGCCGTGGCTCAAGCAGCATCAGGCGGAACTCCGGGCCAAATTCGTGCTTGCCGATCGGCTGGTGGAATCGGCCGCGCTCTTGGAACAACACAAAAGCATTCACTTTGATGAATCCATCGAGCAACGCCTTCTGAACGTCGCCGATGCTTGCCGCGCCTGGCAGGTTGCGATCAAACAGGGGATAAAAATGGAAATCTCCGTGGCTCAAGCTCAACGCCCGCCTTCAAAAAATTCGACTCTAAATCCCGTTACGCTATTGGAGATGGAAAGAGTGGCGGCCTTGATGCCGTTCACCTTCAGAAATGACGATCTGCCAGACGAATTAAAACCGCCGCCGGAAAAGAAAAAAGGAAGTCTGCTGGTTCCGGATGCTTTCACGAATCCTGAATATATATATTTTGGAGTCAAAGGAGGCGTGGCTGCATTGATCTGTTATTTGATTTTTACTTCCGTGAAATATGAGGGGATTGATACCGCCATCACCACCTGCGTCGTCTGCTCGCTGGCAACCGTTGGTGCGAGTGTGCAAAAAGGGATTTTACGAATCGCCGGGGCGGCCGTCGGCGGTCTGCTGGGCTTCCTCACCCTGGCGTACGTCTTTCCGAACTTGGATTCACTCGGCGGGTTTTGGTTCCCGGTTGCGGCAGTCACCGGCTTGGCGGCGTGGGTCAATTTCGGAAGTGCGCGCATCGCCTACTGCGGTTTTCAAATCAACTACGCGTTCTTCAACTGCGTGCTGCAAAGCTACGGCCCCTACACGGAATTGCGCGTCGTGCGCGACCGCCTCATCGGCATTCTCCTTGGGCTTTTGGTGTACGGATTTATCAATGCCCGATTGTGGCCTGTGAGCGCGGTGCAGAAAACCGAGGAGAAAATTGCCGATACGCTGCGCCTGCTGGCGAAAATGATATTGCTCAATGACGATGGACTGGACCCAAAACCACAACTGGCAGAAGCCTACAGCATACGATTGCAGTTGTATCAACACCTGACTGGCGTTCGGCAGCTTCTCGAAAGTTCGAAATTTGAAGGGAATAAGTCGCGGCGCGAATATCTGGAAAAAGTGCGGGACGATGTGGAACTGATCTTCCTGCGCATCCTGGCCATCATCCAGCATCGGGCAGATTTGCGACCGCAAATGGCGCCTGCACTCGTACGCGTAACCGCGCTTCGGCTGAAGGCACTGGCGAGCGAAACCTTGCTCAAGTTTGCGAATCGTATTGAAGGAAAAACCGCTGCTCCCCTCCCCGACTTGCCAGGGGCGATGGATGGACTCGCGCGCGCTGTCAGTGCGGAAATCGGCACGGTAACTGACGCCGATAACGCCAACAAAATTCTAGCACGGCTGGCCCTGTATTCGGAAACAGTTTTAATCACACAAAATATGACCCGATAGTCGTGGCTTAAAAAACAGTTTAGTCTCAAGACCGAATTGGTTTTTCGATCAGAAAATCAATTAACTATTTAGCGGCATCATCTTTGGCAACCAAATCTCTGATAACATCCTGAAGCGTTATGCTTCCGGTTAAGTGTTCCGTAAGGCCGCCTTCAAAATCAATCCAGCCTTCGTTAAATCCGTCCAGCATCCGAATCCGTGGCAGCGGATTTTTCATTCCTTGCGACTTAAAAAGCGGCTCCCAGGATTCATGCGGCACAATTTCCGCCCGCTCCGGCTTGCCCAGGAGCTTGGCGAACGTGGCGGCAATCTCATTAGGCGTCACCCGCCTGGGTCCTTCCAACTCGACGATGCGGCGGCCATTCCACTGTTCTTGAATAAGTTTGGCTGCCGTCTTGCCGATGTCGGCCGTCGCCACCATCGGCACGGGCTTATCAAGCGGTTGAATAAAACTTGGAATCACGCCACGTTCCCGCGCGGGGCTCACATCCCAACTGCAATTCTCCATGAACCAGGCGGGGCGAAGGATGCTCAACGGCATGGTCAAAGAGCTGATCGCTTGTTCGATGATGGTATGTTGGCTGAGAAGATTTGATTGGCTCGCCTGCGCTCCGATGGTTGAAAGATAAACCACTCGCGCCGGGCGCGCGGCTTCCAGTGCCGATTTCAAAGTTGCTCCGATGGCCCGCGCCTCGGGGAAATCCGGCAGCGGATCGAAACTCGGCGGAACCACCACGAACACGCCCTCACATCCGCGAAAAGCTTCGGTCAAGGCGCTGGCGTCGTTTATATCGGCAACCACAAGTTCCACACCGGCTCTTTCCCAATGCGCTGCTTTGGCCTTGTCGCGCACCACGCCGCGCACTTTTTTTCCGGCGTTGATCAAGGCCCTTGCGGTTGCACCTCCGACCTTTCCAGTGATTCCAGTTATGGCATACATATAATTCTCCTTCGTAATCGTTTTGTATTTATTTCTCAAAGTCCGCGCCAAGCGCGATGGTAAAGGCAATCAAATTCGTAAGCCAATCCTGTTAAACTTACTTGCTGATGAACTTGCCCGGAAAATTTGATTCGCCCTGAATAAAGAGAAACGGCCGGTTGAATCTCACTCAAAATGATTCCTTCAGGGCGGTGAAGATTGCTGGACCGCAATGCCATCCGGAACTTATACGTTCGCCCAATTAAGCGCCGCCTATCCCGCCAACTTTCCATTGACATGGGTGGCGCAGCCCGGCGGAACCGCTACCAACGGCGGCAGTATCACCGTATTGCTATAAACCATCGTGCTCCGATTTCGCCTGCCGCAGCCTGGAATGGCTACCACACGCGGATCATCACCACTCCGTGGCGCGGAACATTGGCCGTGAACGAATCCGCAAACTTCCCCAGATCGCGTTGCCGCCAGAGATCGCGCACTTTGTGTTTGCCGTGCAGGCCGAGCGTTTTCCAATCAGCCCGCACGTCGGCGGCAGCCTCACTCCGATTGAAAAGACCAATGGCTTTGGAACCGTCCTGCATTGTTTTGGCCCACACTTCGAAATCTCCGTCCTCGGCCACGCGTGCCGCCTCTTTTCCCAGCGGGTCCTGATTCACCGCGAGGACTTCGTCGTTGGAAAGCAGGTTCAACGTAAAATCATCCAGTTGCGACATATCGCAACCGATGAGCAACGGCGACGCCAGCAGACACCAAAGGCTGATATGCGTGTATTGCTCGTTGGGCGTCAGATGCGTCGGACGAAGATTTCCCCACCCGAGGCGTCCCACGACCAGCATGTCGGGATCGTTCCAATGCCCCGGCCCCGCGTAATCTCCGTGGCCGTTCTGATTGAAACCGATATTCGCCATGCTGCCCCACGAATCCGAAATATCACCCGTCGTGCGCCAGCAATTCCCACCCACCTGCGCGCCCCACTTCCAGACGTCGCCCATTCCGTATTGGCAAAGGCTGAACACGATGTCGCGATTCACCGAGTCCAGGGCGGTGCGCATAATTTTGTATGGCTTCATCAACCGCTGTTGTTCCGGGAGCGTTTTATCCTGGACCTGCTCGTAGGAGCACCAATCGTATTTCAAATAATCAAATCCCCACGCGGCATACTGCTGCGCGTCGAGCTGTTCGTGCTGCCAGCTCGCTTCAAACCCCCCGCAAGTTCTGGGTCCGGGCGAGGAATAAATCCCGATCTTCAAACCCTTGGAATGGACATAATCCGTAAGCGCCTTCATGTCGGGAAATTTTTTGTTGGACTGGATGCGCCCCTCCGCGTCGCGCGAGTCTTCCCAGCAATCATCAATGTTGATGTAAGTCCAGCCGTGATTGATCAATCCGCTGGCCACCAAAGCGTCCGCCGCGGCACGCACCTTCTGATCATCCACCGCGCCGGCAAAACAATTCCAACTGTTCCAGCCCATTGGCGGAGTCAGCGAAATCTCCGGGCCGCAAACAATCCGCAACGCCGCCTTGCTCGCGCCGAGCCGGTTTTCCGCGCGCAAAGTGAGATCATAATTGCCGGGCTTCGACAGCGAACCGGTGAGTTGTCCGGTGGCCGGATCAAACTGCAGTCCTTCGGGCAAATGTCCACAGGAGAATTTCATCGGACGATCACCCGTGGCTGGCACGGTGAAGAGAACCGGGTGGCCGGGGCGCACGCCGAAAACCCGCGGCCCGTTGATGCGTGGCGTGGACGGCGCGGTCGGCGTCAATATTACAGCCACCTCTCGCGGAGCAGCTGCGGTCACCGGTGCCGCGCCGCTGTATTCAAATTTGGCCTCCGCCCAATCCGCGTGATCAAAACTAATCCCGTCATTGGCATCGCCGACCCGCAAGAGAAGCGTTTGGATGCCGCTGAGTGGCACCTCCACCGCCTTGGCGGGTTCACCGGCCTTCATGACCCCGCTGCGCCAGAGAATTTTGCCATCGCCAATGACAAAAAATTCAATGCTGGCAAGACTATTGGTTTCTTCCGAGTCCAAGCCGACCAGGCTGCTGAATTTGTTCCCGGAGCCATGAAGATCAACATAGAGCGCACTGACCGCATGTGTGCCCAAGCCGCGGTCAAACGACTGCTTGCCAATGCGCAAGGAATGTCCGTCCACGGATTTATCCTTTTGTGGCTGGCCCCAGTCCTGCGAAGTATTGCTGAGGTCCAGTTCATCCAGCCAGACGGTACTCGCTTTGAGTTGCCCGGCGCTCAGGAAAATAATCGCGGCCAACGCCAGGATACGGCCCCGCGCAAAAGGAAATGAAGTTAAGATATTCAAGCCAGACATAATTGTTGATTCCGCAACGGCGATGCAAACCATAAATTCGGACAAGCGCGCCCCGTTATTGCGGGAGCGCTTGCCATTAAATAAACGCGAACGATCTGCTGATTAAGCTGGGTGGCCGGAACAACTCATTCTTGGCGTTTAACAATAGGAGTGCCTGAGCATTTATCGCTTTGGCCATCTGCTTTTTCTAGGTGAGATTCAGGCTGGGTTTTGTTACAAATATCTGGAACAGAAAAAAACGTGAATTCAAATGGGACTGAGGTAAAATGCGGACGTGATCGAAGGAAGCAGAGCTGAACAGGAAATCGCACAAGTGGAAAGACAAGCTCAAAATCCACCAAAATCCGTTCAACTTCTCATGGCTGCGGTTGGTTCAGGGCGCGCGGCTGAAAAAATCGTACAGCGGGCTTCAAATTTAGCCGCGACCTTAAAATGCCCGTGGATTGCCGTATATGTGGATGTGCAGTCACCCCTGCATGGCGGAGATCAGATCCAGATCGGAAAGGCGCTCGAATTGGCGAGGGAATTGGGTGCTGAGGTTATCACGGTCACGGGAACTGATCTGGTAGGTTGTTTGTTGCGGGTGGCACGGCAGCGCAACGTGAGTCAAATCGTTATTGGAAAATCCGGCGCTTCTATCAGGAGATTTTTCCGGCACGATCAAGTCTTGAACCAGCTGATTCGCGAGAGCGATGACCTGGAAGTTCACGTGGTGAATTCCGGAAGCAAGGTTCGCGAGTCAATGCCGCCGCGCTGGCAGGATTTAAAGGAATTTACCTGGTTCCAATATTTGTTTGCCGTGGGTGTGATTGTTGCGGTGACGTTTGCCGTGATGTCATCGGGTTCGTGGATCGGCCCTCCCGAAGCGGCTGCTTTAATCTTTCTGCTGGCGGTGGTGGTGTTGGGTTCGCTCTTCGGGCGGGGGCCGACTCTCGTGGCAGCGTTAACGAGCGCACTGCTTTGGGATTATTTCATCCTGCCCCCCGTCTTTAAATTTAGCATTTCCCGTTTCGGTGATGCGCTGGCATTTGGAATGTACTTTGTCGTCGCCTTATTCATGGGGCACCTTACCAGCCGCATCCGGGCGCAACAAAAAATTGAAAGCCTGGGCGAGGAGCGAGCGACGGCCCTGTATTTATTGACACGAGAATTAAGCGCCGCCGCGAATCTTGATCAGATTATTCGACGGGCGGTGCTTCAATTGGAACAAGTTTTTCAAGCTCAATGTGCCGTTCTGTTGGACGCTTCGGTTAATGAAAAAAAACAAAGGCTGCATTGGGCCAGCACGTTCACGCCCAGTGAGGAAGGCCGGCGCGCGGCGAATTGGGTTTTTGAGCATTCCCAAAACGCCGGTAAATTCACCAGCCATTTTCCGCTCGCGGATGCCTTTTATATTCCACTCATTAGCACCCAGGGTGTTCTCGGTGTCGTGGGGCTGCAATTCACGCAAGCCTTTCCTCCAACCGTACACCAATTAAATTTGCTGGACGCTTTCGTGGAGCAAATCGTGCTCGCGCTTGATCGCAAGCGGCTGAATGAAATTTCCGAACGCGCAAAAGTCCTCGCTGAGTCCGAACGGCTCACGAAGACGCTGCTGGATTCCATGTCCCACGAAGTCCGAACACCCATCACGGCGATCATGGGCGCCACCAGCATCCTGGCAGAACTGGAAAAGGACGATGGACACGCGCTGCAAAGAGAGATGGTCGGCGAGATACAGGAGGCCACGGGAAGATTGAACCGGCTGGTTGGAAATTTTCTTGAAGTGAGCCATTTGGAATCGGGCACGGTCAAGCCGAACATGAATGACTGTGAGGTGAGTGATTTGATCTACACGGTGCTGGCGGAAATGGAGAAGGAACTCGTCCGGCATCAAGTTAGTGTTGCCGTGGCGCCGGATTTGCCACTAGTCTGGATGGACTTCGTGCTTATGCAACATGCGTTGACTAACTTATTGTCCAATGCCGTCCTCCATACTCCCGCCGGAACATTGATAGAAGTGTCCGCCCGCATCGAACACGGCGCCCTCGATATTATTGTCGCCGATAGCGGTCCAGGAATTCCCGCCGCTTCCCTGGACAAGATATTCAACAAGTTTTACCGCGCCCCCAACGCGCCGGATGGAGGCACCGGCCTTGGCCTTTCTCTGGTGAAGGGCTTCATGGAAGCACAAGGCGGCGTGGGAACAGCGGAAAATCGGGCCGAAGGCGGAGCAAAGTTTATCCTGCATTTGCCGCTGAAAGAAAAAATGATTCCTGTGGAAAAAATCTATGAGTGATGCGGCACGCCAGCTCCCATCGTTATTAGTCATCGAAGATGAAGTTCAGATCCGGCGCTTATTGCGCGGTTATCTCGAGCGGAATGGGTTTAATATCATTGAAGCCGCCAATGGCGAAGCGGGGCTTTCCAGCGCGCTTTCATATCAACCGCAACTCATCCTGCTCGATCTTCGGCTGCCCGATATGGATGGGCTGGAAGTACTCAAGCGATTGCGCGAATGGAGCCAGGCGCCTGTGATTGTCATTTCCGTGCGAAGTCGTGAAGCCGACAAAATCGCCGCGCTGAATGGCGGCGCGAACGATTATCTGACAAAACCTTTTGGCACTGGTGAACTGCTTGCCCGCGTGCGAGTCGCGCTGCGTTCGGCCAAACCGATGAACAAGCCAGAGCTGTTTCGCTCGGGACCGCTCAGCGTGGATTTGCCCACCCGCACGGTCACAGTGCAAGACCGAACGGTCCGGCTGACTCCCACAGAGTATTCACTGTTGCTATTCTTCGTTCAACACGCCGGCAAAGTGCTCACACACGACCAGATTTTACGCGAAGTTTGGGGTGAGGAGAAATTGGATGAACTTCAAACCTTGCGCGTTTACATGTGGCACCTGAGAAAAAAACTGGAGCCCAATCCCGAAAAAGCGGAATTACTGATCACTGAACCGGGCGTCGGGTATCGGCTTATGGTGCGGGATTGATTCGCGCACAAAACTGCCCACCGACTTTGTTGCCGGGCCCGCACAAAGGACGTCGCGGCATTTTCGCCCACAGAACTCGACCCGGAAAGCAGGATCGCCAACCCAGTTTACCACTTCGTCAATTTGGGTTCCTGAAAATTTGAATCGCAGTTTCCCGAGCTTTTCAAGGAGTGTTGTCTTCGCCCAGGTCGCACCACCGCTTTGCAAAAGCAATGATAAGTTGTTTCCGAATCACCGGGAGATATTAATCTTTTTTTGATGCCATATTAATAAGCCTATAACCTCATTACTCAACCCGGTCTATAAATCTCCTTCAAATGCTCGTTTAAAGACTAGATTCTTTATTTATTTTTAATATTGGATTAATCTTTTTTTTAATGTTGCCTATCCATCTTTTGATGACGCTTTGTATACCATAACAGTCGCCGCATACATTGATAAAAGGCCTTTAAACAAGGGGTCGCTTAAAGGTTTAGCTTTGTTATTATTGAGGTTTTAGTGGCCTAAGAAATACGACGTGTTTGATGAACTAAAAACACCAAGCTGTTCAAATTGCGCCAAAACTTTTTTAGAGATAGTTGA